>JAFLUS010000001.1:0-7107 GCA_022508685.1 Prevotellaceae bacterium
GCATAAACGTGAACACGCTTATGCATACGCCTGAAAACGCTTATGCGCACGCCTCGGAACGTTTATGCACACGCCGAAAACGTGTGTCGAAAGGCAAAATGAAAATGGTCTATTGCTTGGGTGATGCCGCCGTATTTCCGTCGGGTGCAGTACGTCCTTTCGCGCCTTTTCGAGAGACGAAGCGAGCGGGCAGGGCGTCCTTTTTGGCGGCTGCGGCAAAGGCTTGGGGCGAGACGGTGACAGGCTCCTTCATCAGTTCGGGAACATTGTAGGAGCGGAGGTAGTAGTCGTAGAAGTCGGGGTCGTGCTGCGGCAGTTCAAAGGGTTTGTGTGCCTGTCCCTGCTTGTCGAAGTATGCGATGTAGAGGCGGCTGTAGTTGTTGTCGTCGCGGCGGCTGATGAAAATTATCCAACGGCCGTTGCTCGACCACGAGTGGTAACTCTCGGCACGTTCGCTGTTGACGTTCTCCAACTTGCGTGCCTGCATTGTCTGGAGGTCGAGCAGATAGAGGTCGGCGTCGGGGTGCCACACGTGGAAGCACCCGAAGCGGCCTTGGCCGAAGAGGAGATAGCGCCCGTCGGGGCTGACGCGCGGGAAGGTGGCGCTGGCGCCGATGCTGTCGACCTGCGTGGCGGCATAGACCAATTGACGCGGACCGAAGGTCTTGGTCTTTGGGTCGAAAGTCTTGCGGTAAATGTCGTACTTAATCTCTTCGTAGCGGTCGATGACTTGTGTCTCGCGTTCGAGGGTGTCGCTGAATTCGAAGTGGGCAGAGCAGTAATAAAGGGTGTTGCCGTCGGGCGACCACCACGGGAAGACTTCGAATTCGTCGTCGCGATTGGCGATGATGCTGACTTCGTTGTTGTCGACGTCGTAGAGAATGAGGTCGCTGGCGCTGTCCTCAACTTCGATTTTGGCGAGGTCCTTGGTGTGGAACGACTGCCCCGTGTGGTTGGTGGAGTAGGCGATGAGCGGAAGGGTGGGGTGCCACGCGGGATAGACGCCGGCACTGATGGTGGAGTCGGTCTTGAGGTCGACTTTCTGCAGGTTTCCGTTGCGGGCAATCATCGTTCCGCCGTGTCCCTGTCGCATGTGGAACTGCATGGACTGCGTGCTGTAGTTCTGATAGGCGTGGCAGTTGATGCATTGTCCGTCGGCTTCGGACGAGATAATCATGTTGTTGTAGATTTCGCGCTCGTCGAAGTTGGTGAGGTTGCGCTGGTTGATGCTGAGCATTTCGTAAGCAACGTAGGAAGGGGAGATGACGCGATAGGAGCAGTAGGGGTCGATGTCGTCTTCTGCCACATAGATGTTGAAGGGCTTGTATGCCGTCCATTTGCCGTCCGTATGTCCGAAAACCTCCACTTTGATGGCTTTACCGCGTGAAGCGGAAGTCATTGCCGTCCATTCCTTTTCATCAATTTGCACCTTGATGCCGTCGCCATAGGTGTATTGCGTGCCGTCGGCAGCGGTGAAGCGTGCCACGCATTCGTCAGCATTGTCTGTCAGTTTGAAGTTGAGCGGTGCGATGTTCGAGGGGATGGTAACTTCGGTGTATTCGGGGAATATGGGTGGTGCAGCGTCCACGCTGACGGGGTTCGTCGGTACGGTCGGGTGGGTGGAGCAGGCAAACAGGGTGAATGCCACGATGCTGACCAACACGTTGTATATTGCTTTCATAGGTGTGATGCGATTGGTTTAGTATGAATGGATGTTGCGGCAGAAGAAGTAGAACCACCAGAAGGTGTCGCCAAACTTGTACTTGACGGCTTCGCCCACGTCTTCCGTACTCATGCCGTTGCGCAGGAGGTTCTGGGTTTCGATTTGGAACTGCTGGTAGCGCTTGACGATGCGCTCGGCATCGAACGGCATCGTGCTGATGTCGACATTGTGCTCAAGATTGCCGTAGAGATAGGCGGCTTCCTGATAGTGGATGGGCATCTCGGTATTGGGATGCAGGGCGGCATAATTGAAGAAGCGCGGCCAAAAGAGTTGGATGTCTTTCTGCACGAGGGCATAGACGAGTGTTTGCTCTTGGAACTTGGGGTCTTTGTTGTGCGAATTGCTGAAATAGTTGATGATGTACATTTCGCAGAGCCCTTCGTCGCCGTCGAGCGTGTTGTTGAAATTGCGCAATGGTGCGATGTTCTTGTACTCGGTGCTGGCGTGATACAACTCCTTGTCCTTCACCATGGCAAGGCGTTCTTCTGCCCACGTGCGGTGGAAGGTGGTCTGGCGCAGCAGGTTGATGTACTTCATGGCAACGTCGTCTTCGCCGTTCAGCATGGCGGTACGCACCAATATCTTGAGGTCGTCGACGTCGAAACCAAACTCAACGCCGTCTTCGATAGCCCAACGGCAGGCGAAGTTGGCACGGCCGTAGTTGTAGTAGAGTTGCGTGCCGATGGTCTGCACCAAGTGGACGCCAAGCGAATCGGGGGCGTAGGGCGGTTCGCCGCTATTGTCGTACTTGAACATCTTGTTGCCGATGTCGCCCGTGTTCATCAGGGCGATGTTCTTCGACAGCACCATGTGCCGCGTCATTTTGCCGGGTGCGTTGGCACACTCGTCGAGCACGTCCTGCCAACGCGATTCGTCGATGGCGCGGTGCATACGGAGTTCGGCGTGGAAATTGTAGTTGTCGAAATTGGCGCGGTCGGCAATGACATACATCGCAGTGAGCAGCAGAACGTTGGCAATGCTCCAAAGGGTGATGTGCAGCGGCCGTATGCCTGTTGCCGTCGTCGTCTTGCTTTTGTTCACCTGAACGATAGCGACGATAGCACCTGCGAGCACAGTGGCAACGATGATGTAGAAGGGGATGACCTTCAGTTCGGAAACGAGCACGTCGTTCTGGAACAACGGAAAATTCACACACCATGCATCCTCAATGCGCATCCGCGTGTAGTGCTGATAATAGTAGAATAGCGGAACGAGAGCGATGGAGAGGATGCCTATAATGGCAGTCGTGCCAGAGGATACCAATGCCTTCCAACGCGGTTTATCAGTATCGGGGGATTGATGTATCAGTCCAACGCCGTCGGCAACGGCGAACAGCGACATGGCCAGTGTGCCCAACAATGCCCACGAACCGATGAGCGGATAGGCTACAATCGTCCACGCAACGGCATACAGGGGCTTTCCATACCGCGAAGGTATGGCGCGGAACAGCCACAGCCCTGCCATCATCACGATGATGCTGATGGTTTGCGTAAACCAATAGCCGGGCATCTTGTGGTAGTAGAGCCAATAACCAATGTTGATTTCGGAGCAGAGCAGTGCTACACATGGGATGAGGGCGACGATGCTCCACGCAGGGCGGATGCGGAAAGTGCGCAGCATGAGAAAATAGAGCAATGCCCACAGCAGAATGAGCAGCAGACTGCCCACTTGCGGATAGTAGAAATACTGGGTGAGGTAGCAACCGAGCCATTGTGCCGCTCCGCCAGCCACCATCATGCAGTCGTCCCAGAACATCGACGTGCCGAGCCACAGCGAATGTTCCTGTGCGGCATACAGATAGTCGGCGTTGCACACGGCGAGCAAATAATAGGCAATGGCGGCAAACACCGCGAAGAGGGCGAAGGGGATGCTGCGCCACATCCACGGACGGATATTGACAAGGCGACTGCTCTGCTTTTTCGCTTTCGGAGCAGTGGCAGCGCCTTGCTTCCTTGCAGCCTCCTTGCCGTGGAGATGGGTCTTTTGTTTTACCATAATATATGTATGTCTTTTTTCAGAAAAAAATCAAACTACACCGATGATGTCGTCGAGCGTTTGGCAGCCGTGTGCATCGAGCCATTGGTCGATGCCTTGTGCTACCCGTACACTGACGGTGGGGTCGACAAAATTGGCCGTTCCAATCTGCACGGCACGGGCACCCGCCATCAGGAATTCGATGGCGTCTTCAGCCGTGGCGATGCCGCCGAGACCGATGACGGGAATGTGCACGGCGTGCGCCACTTGGTGCACACAGCGCACGGCAACGGGCTTGATGGCAGGGCCGCTCAATCCGCCCGTACCGATGGACAGGCGCGGACGGCGACGTTCGATGTCGATAGCCATCCCCATCAACGTGTTGATGAGCGACAACGCATCAGCACCCGCACTCTCAACTGCACAGGCAATGTCGGTGATGCTGGTGACGTTGGGCGAAAGTTTGACGATGAGCGGTTTGTGATATACTTCGCGCACGGCCTTCACGACGTTGTATGCGCCGTCCGTCGTCACGCCGAATGCCATTCCGCCTTGCTTGACGTTGGGACACGAGATGTTCAACTCGATGGCAGGGATGTTGGGCAGTTCATTTATTCGTTGCGCACAAGCCACATAATCTTCTATCGTAGAGCCCGATACGTTGACAATAATTCGTGTGTCGATGTCGCAAATGTTCGGATAGATGTGCGAGCAGAAGTAGTCCACGCCCTTGTTTTGCAGACCCACGCAATTCAGCATGCCGTGAGCCGTTTCCGCCATACGCGGATAGTCGTTGCCTTCACGCGGATGGAGCGTCGTGCCCTTGACGATGATACCGCCAATGTCGGCGAGATTTACGAGGTCGGCAAACTCGATGCCGTAACCGAATGTGCCCGATGCCGTCAGCACGGGATTGCGGAACGTAATGCCTGCAATAGTAGTTCGAATGTCAGCCATAAATGGGAGTGGATTTTACCAATTGAGTTGATGAATGTCGAAAACGGGACCTTCCTTGCATACACAGACGTTGCCGCGAATGGTCTTTTCCACGCAGCAAAGGCACGCACCAAGTCCGCAAGCCATCTGGTTTTCCAACGACACTTCGCAAGGAAGGTTCCGTTGGCGTGCATATTGCACGACGGCCTGCATCATCGGTTTCGGTCCGCAGCAACTGATGCGGTCGAACGCCGAAGGCTGTTGCAGCAGACTATGCTGCGTGACGTAACCACGTTCGCCTGCACTGCCGTCTTCCGTTGTCAGCCATACTTCACCATAGCGACGGAATTCGTCCACCTGCAGGATGTCGCCCGCACTGCGTCCGCCGAGCAGGAACGTCGGTACAGCAGCGTGCTCCGTGAGATACTTGCCATATTCAAGCAAAGGTGCAACGCCCACACCGCCGCCAATCAGCAACACACGTTCGCCTTGCTGCTCCACTGCACGGAAGCCGTTGCCCAAGGGAAAAAGTACGTTGACGTGGTCGCCCACTTGCAATCGTGACAACTGCTGTGTGCCATTGCCTACTTTCTGAATGAGCAACCATAGTTCGTTGTTCGTTCTGTCGACAAAATGAATGGAGATGGGGCGGCGCAGATAGACTTGCGGATGTCCGTCGACCCGCAGTTCTGCAAATTGTCCGGGATGGATGAGGGGAAGTGGTGCGTCGTCGGTCAGTTTCAGAAGGAAAGCACGAGGATTGAGGGCTTTCACACCGACGACACGGAGGTCGGTTACCTGCATTTTCGTCTTCATTTCAAGAAAAATTTTATGCAAAATTAAAAAAGATTGCTGAAATGTGCAATCATTTCAGAAAAATTCGTACCTTTGCACCCGATTTCAGCAGCAGTCTTTGTGACGCAGGTGAATATCAAGCCGAATTGGCTCAGTTGGTAGAGCAACGCATTCGTAATGCGTGGGTCGGCGGTTCGAGTCCGCCATTCGGCTCAAAAAAAGAGTGCATCAGCCAATGCTGATGCACTCTTTCGTTGTTTCTTGTCGAAGTGTCAGAATTTCCAAGCATTGATATTGACACTCTTCTCTACGGCATTTTCAAGCGCGTCGTTGAGGTTGCAGAAGAAGTCGATGCCGGTCAGTTCCTCCAGTGCGTCGATGCTGATGACGTGTTGCTTCATCACGTCGCCTGTGGGATATTTGTTGGTGTAGCCGGGATAGACTTTGTGTTCCATCCAAAAAGCGAGGGCTTGATAACTGCCGGATTTGGTTTCCGCCAAAATCGCCATGAAATAATATTTGGGCACTGCCACTTGCACGTCCTTTCCATTTACATTCTTTGTGGGGAACATCCGGATGCGCTGATTGGTGAGAATGGTACCGCCTTTCGCTACATAGAGTGCCTTGTAGGTGTTTGCCCAATCGCGCACCTTGCTCTCAAAACCTGCCCAGTAACTGCCGTTGAATTCATAGATTTGCGGCGACATATTGCTCATGAGGAAGGTCAATTGGTTGGCTTCGGTGGAGAATTGTCGGTCTTCGGATGCACAAAGGTGTCCGCGAGTATAGCCTGTACCGCTATAGGCATTGGTGGGCAGACGCCACGAAGCGGGAAGGGTGTAATCCACATCCCATGCGTCGGTGCGTCCTGAACGGGTTTTCTTCGTGCTGTCGTTGAAATGGAAAGCCACCCAACGGCTGTGCGTCGTTGCCGAGTCGAACTCCATGCAGTAGTCGAGAATCTTTGTGTGGTTCTCGTCTGTGAGATTGGCATAGTGAGTGAGGAAGCGCACGCCTTTGCGGTTTTTGCTCCATGCCGGCACTTCGAGGCGCATGGCATCGGCATTGCCTGTCCATGCGTTGCTGTTCGCATTGGCTGACGAACCACCATATTTGTCGTATGGGTCGTCGCTGTCGCATGACCAAATCATGCCCGACACGATGATGCCGAGCATGATTAGGAGATGTTTCATATTTGCTATTTTCATATCATATTGTTGCGTTAGCGTCGGTTATTGACCGAGTTCTGCCTCTGTGACATTCTTGACACCGGCGATGCTGAAATAGGCTTCAATCGTTCCGTAGAGGACGACGTGCTTGCCGAGGTTGTCGGGGTTGTCGACAATGTTCAGCATGGTGCGGACGTTGCCCGACGGCAGTTGAACGGGAACGCACTTGTTGATGTCAGTTTCATCGGGAGATGCTGCAAGCACGAGGTTGGTGGCAACGGCATTATCAGAACCGATGGTAGCGCCTGTTTCGTATGCGCGTCCGTCAATGGAGCCAACGATGTAGCCTTCGACATAGACTTTGTCGGTGGTGCCACCTGCGTTGTACACGGTCTTGACGTCGGCAACGGTGTAGGGCACAGCCTTCGTACCTTCACCTTCGGTGTCGAAGGATGGGGGAGTGTCGCTGCCTGTGCTGCCGTTGAGTGAGTAGAGATAGGCTTCGTTCTG
>JAFLUS010000001.1:7207-13786 GCA_022508685.1 Prevotellaceae bacterium
GGGGAGTGTCGCTGCCTGTGCTGCCGTTGAGTGAGTAGAGATAGGCTTCGTTCTGTACTGTTTCCAATGTACCGAAGTTGCCGTATTTTGTGAGTTTACCGCAGATAATCACGTCGTCACCTTGTGCGAGCAGCGGACCTGTGGTGTACTTGGTGTTGCCGAGATAGAGTGCGCGGTAGATGTAGAACTGACCGGCAGAAGTGCCGTCGTCGGAGATGTAGAATGTGGCATTACCGAAGTTGGTAGTGTAGTTTTCAGTAATGGAAGCGACCTTACCTTTAATATATACAACACCTGTTGTAGCACCGCTTGCCAATTTGCCTGCCACTTCGTTTGCTGCTACGGAGTTGTAGGGATTTTCCAACGTTCCGTCGCCTGTCGCCGTACCTGCAGTGCCGCCACCGGTTTCCACCTCACTGGTTTCGCCGTTGAGTGAATAGAGTTTGCTGCCTTGCGTGAACTCGGGCGTGTTGTTGTAGTAGTTGATGACTTGTCCGTAGACGATGACTTCATCGCCAACCTTAATGTCGCCTGCTTTGAACTTGTTGCCACCCAAGCCGTAACCGCGATACACTTCGAGTTGACCGAGGTCGCTGCCGTCATCGGAGATGTAGTAAGTGGCGTTGCCGTATTGTTCGCTGATTTCGTCAATCTTCGAGATGATACCCTTCGTGTAGATGAAATCAGAGTTGGTGTTGCCTACTTGCTGAATGAGTTCCTGCGTTGCTGCCACGTTGTAGGGATCGTCCTTCGTTCCCGAACCTGCGGGTGCTACGTCGCTCTTCTTGTCTTCCACTTCAGCCGTTGTTCCGTGCAAGAAATAGATTTTGCTGCCTTGTGTGATTTCAGGCGTAGAGCCGTACATGGTGAGTGCACCATAGACGATGATTTCGTCGCCCACTTGGAAGTAGTCGGCTTTGGTGATTTTTTCGCCACCGAGTCCGCTGCCGCGATACACTTCGAGTTGGTTAGTGGTGGTGCCGTCTACCGAGATGAAGTAGGTGCAGTTGCCATAACTATTGCCCGGGAGGTCGGTCAGTTCACCTGTGGAGTTGTTGACCACGCCGATTTGGCTGATGTAACCATGCACGTAGACATTGTCAGTGCTGTATGCACCAGCCTGAATGAGGAGGAGTGCGTCGGCAACGGTATAAGGGTCGTCAACAACACCCGAGCCTTCGAGGTTGGCAAGGAGTTCTTCCGAAGTTTGCGGTTGCAGCACGTAGTAAGGTGCCGGTACGTCTTCGCACGCAGTGAAGCCTATCAATGCGATGGCTGCCATTGCGATTTTGGAAAATAATTTTTTCATATTGGATGTAATTTTATTTCAGTATTGATGATTGGAATGATGAATATGTGGTTTGCCGTTTATTCTACGGGTTCAACATCGTCGGCATTGCGGAGGAGGAACTGCCATTCGCTGTTGTAGCGTGTGAGCACAGCCGTGACGTTGACTTTTCCTACAGGAATGGTGTCAGACGAGAATGTGGAGAGAACGCTCTGACGCAGCGTGTAGGTCAGACCATCGAATATGAGCGAGTTGTCTACACCATTACCATCGTCCTTGTCGTCGTAAACGGCATATACCTTGCGGCGTTCGCCACCATTGGGCGGAACGGCACCAAGGATTTCTGCATTCTTGATGTGCACCAGCATCGGTGTCCATTTGTGCATGTCGCGTGCTGCCGTGCGCAACCATGCAGCATCGATGAGCACCGGTTGCACTTCGGGTGCATTTTCGTTGCGACCGATGACCTTGATGTTCGATGCTGCCATGAACTTGGGCATTCCACCCAACTTGATGTTACCGAACGAAGTAATGTAGGGCGCACCGATTTTCATCATGTTGCCATAAGAACCGACGTACAATCCTTTGAGGTTGATGACGACGTGTGTGCCTACGGGGTAGGTTGTCCACAGGCTGTTGTCGTTAATGCCGACCACGATGGCGTCGTCGCCTTTGCGCACGTAGATGGATTGATAGACGTTTCCGCTGATATCGTTGGCATAGACGTAGCCGTCGAAGGTGATGTCTTCTTCGATTTTCGGTTGCCAGCGGTCGCGGTTGTTGTTGACGAAGTCTTTATATTCGGCTTTCAGTGCAGCGAGGGTAGTGGTCGTTTCGGTCGCCTCTCGGTCGCTGTTGTACACGTCGTTGCTCATGTCGGGCTCGCTGTCGTCAAACTTGTTGCACGATGACAGAGCGAGCGTCGTTCCTACTATCACAGACAGTATATAGATGAGATGCTTTTTCATTGTGATTCTTATTTTATATGTGATAGGGATTAGAATTTGTAGTTTACGTTCAGGAAGGCGTTGAACGGATAAGCGTAGGCAATCTTAGGATTGTATCCGAATTTGTATTGCTTCACTTTCTCGCGGTCGCCGGAGTATTTATCCATGTTGTAGTAGTCCGAACGATTTTCTTCACGTCCGCGCAGCACCATGTTGGTGTTGTTGGTGAGGTTCGTGAGGTTGAGGTTGATACTCATCGTGTGGCCGTGCTTCAGTCGGATGAACTTTCCGATAGAGAGGTCGAGCATGAAGGCATCATCAAACTTCTGCTGTTCCTTTGCCACGTAGTCGACGATGTTGCCTGATTCATCCAACAGAATACCGCCCTGCATGCGGTCGACAGCCCACACGGGTTGTCCCTGTGCATTGTAACTATGCGTCACGCGTGGCATCATGTCCGACAGGCGCAGGTAGGGTGAGAAATAGATGTAACTGCGGTCGTAGTAGTTCAGGCGTGCTTCGAAGAACCATCCGCTGATGTTGTATTTCAGTCCGAGGCTCAATGCCGTGAGCGGCGTGCAACCCACCTTCATGTCCTTCGTGATGACCTTCAGCGGCATGTTGTTGGTGTTGTCCCACGCATGTGCTGGGTCGGCTGCGTTGTCGTAGATGATGACGGCATTGGCGTTGTTTATATATTTCGCATCGCCGTACGAACCAACGAAGTCTGCCGAGAAGTTGCTGTTGAAGCGATATTCGAGTGCCAACTCACCGCCGTAGTGACGCTTCCGAATGCCCGTCATGGTGAGGTAACTGTATTCTTCTTCAATATCGTCGAAGAATTGCGTCTGCTCCACTTGGTTGTCGAACTGGGTGAAGTATCCGCGAATTTGTCCGTTGAATCTGCCGACACCGAAGCGGTAGGTGGCTTCAGCATGAAGAACGTTCTCGTTCTGTAGGTTAGGCACGAAGTCGTTTTTGATTTGCGGGTCGAGGAAACTATGGTTCGCAATAGGCGGACGCATTTCGTAGCCAGCGCTCAGGAAGAACTTGTGGTGTGCATTGATGGTGTAGCCCACTTGTGCCTTCGCACCTCCGCTGAGGAATTTTGCCGTACCGCTGCTGCCTTTTGAGTGTTCGGGCGAGCGTCCGTTGAGCATCTTACCATCGCGTTCGATAGTCGTACCATTGATGTTTCCGCTGAAAATCACCGAGAGATTGTCATAATCATATGTATATGTCGACCACAATTGTGCCTTGTTGACAAGGATGTTGTAGTTGTATCCGAACTTGTCACCTTTGCGGATGTGTCGGTTGGGGTGGTCGAGGTCGTTCTGCGCTTCGGGGCTCTGATAGCCGTAGTCGCTCGATGCAAAGCGGTCGATGTCGGTGTGGAAGTTCGCACCGAGCAGGTCGGCCATCGTCTTGTAGTGCATCGCCGTCGTGTGGTTGAGGTTGATACCTGCATTGAGGCGGTTCGACTTATTGAAAATGTGGTCGAACGCCGTCGAGAAATTCCACGCAAACTGGTCGTTGTGCGCTTCTTCCAAATAGTACACGGCTTCGCCGCCGTCCTTCACGGAGTTCTGGTTAATCATGTACATTTTGTCCCAGTCAATCTGACGATTGTGCTCACTGCTACGCCAATAGTTCACGTAACTCAGCCACTCCTCGTACTGCCAATAGGTGGACGGCGCCATGCCGCTCTCCATTGCGCCGTAGATATCGAAGATGCTGCTCGGCATGTTGTGGTAGTAGTCGGGACGCGGGTCGGCAGCGTTGTTCGTGCGGTTGATGAACGTCTGTCCGTATTTTGCATAACGGAAGATGTTGGTCGTCGTCAACTTGGTCTTTTCGTTCAGCGTCCAGTCCCATGTCAGGAAGGCGGTCGGTTCTATTGTCTTGCGCACGCGAGAACTGCGTTTCTTGCCGTTCTGCCATCCCCAGAAGGGGTTGTAATAGTGCGAATTTGCCAACCAGTAGGCTTCCTCTGTCGTCCAACTGCTCGTGGCTTGGTCGGTCGGGGCAGCAATCAGCGACAGCGACAGAGCGTGATGATAGTTGAACACACGCTCGGCTGCGAGCATCAGGGCTGCTGATTTCAGGTATGTACCCTTCATGTTGCCCTCTTCGCCGTAACGGAAACCTCCTGTGGCTGCGAACGCCCATCCGTTGCGCAGACCTGTGGCGTGGGTGAACATCACGCGGCCGATGTAGTTGCGGTTCGTTAGCGACAAGGTGGCTTTGTTGCCTGCGGCAAACTGGCTCGCACGCACGTTGATGTCCGAACCGCCACCGATATCCATGTAGTTGATGGTGTTCTGTTCATACGACGTTACGCCCTGCTGGTTGCGCGACGCATCGCTCAGTCCGCCGAACAGCGAAGAAAAGCGGAACACGCCCGATTCGACGTCGTTGATACGCGCACCATTCACCGTGTAACTGTGGTACTGCTGGTCGTAGTTGTGCGCACTGAAGTAGGAGTGGCCGAACCTGTAATTGGTTTTCGACAGGAACATATCGTCGTTGTACGTTGCCAACGACGTGGCAGTCTGCGAGTTGGGGGCTTCGTCGTCAATCTCGTAATCCGAGAAGACATACGACTCCATGTCCTCGTTCTCTGCTCTTGCCACACTATCGGCAGGCGTCTGCGCCATCAGCCATGTCGGTGCAGCCAACAGCGGCAGTAAGAGCAATCGTTTTTTTCTCATCATAAATAATATAGTATTGGATTTGTTGATAATTTTCTGCATATATGCGTTGCGGAGTGTGCAGCAAGATGGTGCAAAAATAAATATTTTTTTTCATACATCATCATCTTTTTATGTTAAAAAGACAGCATGAGCACGTTTTTCCATATAAAAAATGTTGTTGTATGATAAAAACATACGAAAATACCCTTCGAAAAATGGCAAATTGGCAAAATGTGGAATGTTTGCTTTCGATGCGCTTGCCTATTAGCATTTTGATATTCATTTATGTTAAAAATTGCCCTTATACATTCAAAACGTGCTATTTTTTCGCGATAAATCCTTGCGATGTAAAGAATAATCACGATATTTGCAAAGAAATCGCACATCAAAATGACAATTTGACAATGAAAAAGACACGTTTTTGTTTAGTGGCGATGCTTGCTGTCGTTGCTGTATTCTCGCTTTCGTTCAGAAATTTCAACCGACCATCGGATACCCGCTATGCGGTCTACGCGATGGCATTCTACAATCTTGAAAACCTTTTCGACACGATCCACGACGTTGTCATGGCGGAAGTGGACGGACAGATGGTGAAGGTGGAGGACAAGAACGACTATGAATACTTGCCCGATGGTGCCAACAAGTGGGGGACGATGAAATACAAGGCGAAACTGAAGAATATGTCGGAAGCCTTGGCTCGGTTGGCGACTGATGAGGAGAGTCGTGTACGTTTGCCGATGGGGCCTGCCATCATCGGTGTGTCGGAGATAGAAAATCGTCGTGTGCTTGAGGATTTGATTGCTCAACCGGCGCTGAAAGATCGTAATCTGCAGATTATCCATGAGGAGGGTCCCGACCGCCGTGGTGTGGAATGTGCATTCCTTTATAATCCTAAATTGTTCAAATACAAGGGTCACTCACTCGTACCTTATATCTATCCCAACAACGACCAAACGCATCGCACGCGTGGTTTCCTCATTGCCGAAGGACAGATTGGCGGTGAAGATGTGTACTGCATCGTGTGCCACTGGCCGTCGCGCATGGCAGTGTCGTTCTATCGCGAACATGCAGGTGTACAGGTGCGTGCCGTGAAGGATTCGCTGCTGCAGGTTAATCCAAAAGCCAAAATCTTTATCATGGGTGACATGAACGACGACCCCGACGACAAGAGCATGGCTGTGTCACTGGGTGCAAAGCGTACACCGCGTGAATGCAAGGAGCATGACTTGTACAATCCGTGGTGGGATTTGCTGCGTCGTTCGGGAGTGGGTACATTGAAGTACAACGGCAACTGGAACTTGTTTGACCAAATCGTATTCACAGGTAATCTTCTGAACACGGAGCAACCGACGTCGCTCACGTTCTATCGCACAGAAGTGTTCAACCGAAATTTCCTTACGCAGCAAGAAGGTAAATACAAGGGGTATCCGAAGCGTACCCATGCCGGTGGCGTGTGGCTCAACGGATACAGCGACCACTATCCTGTCATCATCTATTTGCGTAAACCTGTTTCGCAATAATATGGTGGCGGATGAACGCGCTTATTCATTATTATTCATCCTTATAAAAACAAAATGCTTATGAAAATCTTTACTTCAATGAAGTATGTCGTGGCAGCACTCTTGCTGATGGTAGGAGCGAATGCGATGGC
>JAFLUS010000001.1:13886-27988 GCA_022508685.1 Prevotellaceae bacterium
GTTTCGATTTCGGTTGAAGCAGGGCTGACTGCATACTATACGCTGAATGGTGGTGCTGAAACGAAGTACACCGCTCCGTTTACGGTAAGCGAAACGACGACGGTAGTTGCCTATGCGATGGATGCTGACGGCAACAAGAGTTCGATGGTGACCAACGTGATTACGATTGCGAACATCGGCAACCTCGTCGGTAGCGGAACGACTGCTGACCCCTACAACGTGGCATCGGCAATGGCGTTAATCAATGCAGGATTGGCTCCGACAGAAAAAGTATATGTGAAAGGAATTGTAACGAAGATTGACGAAATCGGCACTTCGTTTGGCAATGCTACCTACTGGATTGGTGACACGGCTAACGACGGCAATCCTCTCCAAGTATATCGTGGCTATGGTCTCGGTGGTGAAAAGATAGAAACGGCTGATTACCTGAAAGTAGGCGACAATGTCATTGTCGGTGGTACGCTTATACTCTATGGTGGTACGACGCCCGAATTTACTACAAGTAGCGAAATCTATGAACTCAACGGCGAGAAAGTAGGCGAAAAGGAAACTACTGCTTACGAGAGCATCAGCGCTATCAAGGCTGCAGCCACTGCTACGAAAGAACCTGCTTCGCTCAAACTCGACAATCTGCTCGTGTCCTACGTCAATGGTAACTATACGTATGTCACAGACGGCACTGAAGGTTTCCTTTTGTTTGGAACAACGGGCGTGAAGGCTGGCGACAAGTTGGCTGGAACGGCAACCGGTGACCTCTATCTTTACAATGGTCTGCCCGAAATGGCACTGACTTCTGCCGACGGCATCACGGTGGTGTCTTCGGGCAACGAAGTGAGCGTTCCTGTTTATGAACTCGGCGACGTGCAAGGCAATGGTATGCGTTATTCCAACCTGCTCGTGAAGTTCGACGGCGTTTATTTCAATGCTTCTGCGCTCACCGACAAGAATGTGTCGATTGAGCAAGACGGAAACGAAGTGACGCTTCGCGACAACTTCAACCTGCTCACCGGTGTAGAATTCGACACGGAAGCACTCTATACGTTCACAGCAATCGTTGCTATCTACAATGGTGCAGTTCAACTTTATCCGATTAATCGTGCAGACTTCGTGACGGAAGCACCTTACGACTTCGTAGGCGATGGTACGGCTGAAAATCCGTATACTGTTGCTGATGTACAGCATTTTGACGTGACGACGGCTTCCGCACCCGTTTGGGTGAAAGGCATCATCGTGGGTTGTGCAAATTCAACGCTGAAGAATTTCTACCCCGTTGTAGAAGGTGTTGAAGCGGTAGCCACCAACGTGCTGTTGGCTGCAACTGCGGGCGAAACGAATGTCGACAAGTGCATCCCTGTGAACCTCGCCAACTCGCCTGCTGCGATGAAGGCTGTTCGTGAAACACTGAACGTGCTGGATCATGCAGAAAACATCGGTAAGGAAGTCATCGTACATGGTACGATTGAAAAATACTTCTCCGTTGCTGGCGTGAAGAACGTTGACGATGCCATCATCGATGGTACGGAAGTCAACAGCATTGCAGGTGTGAATACTGACGCCGTTCGCGCACAAGGCATCTACACGATAGCCGGACAGCGCGTGAACAACGTGACTCGCGGTGGTCTTTACATCATTGGCGGTCAGAAAGTGTTGGTGAAGTAATTTGTCCTAATTACATATATAAATGAAGAACCCCCTCCGTTGTAATGCGGAGGGGGTTCTTTGTATGTATGTGATGCGAGCGATTAGTTGTTGAAAACCAATCGGTCGCCGTCTGCATCAACTGCAATCTGTCGGTCTTTGCTGACATCACCAGCCAGAATGCGCTTTGACAACTCGTTGAGCAAGTGGTGCTGAATGGCACGTTTCACGGGGCGCGCACCGAATTCTGGGTCAAATCCTGCTTGCGAAAGGAAGTCGATGGCTGCATCCGTGAGACGGAGCGTAATGCCATTCTCGCTCAGCATGCGCTGTACGGCGTTGACTTGCATCTCGACAATAGAGCGGATTTCCTGCTCGTTGAGCGGCGAGAACATCACGATTTCGTCGATGCGGTTCAGAAACTCTGGACGGATGGTCTTGCGCAGCATCGCCAATACTTCATGCTTTGCCTCTTCGGCTGCTTGCTCGTAAATCTCTTCACGAACGCGCTTGTCCCATTTGTCGTCGGCTTTGCTGTAACGCAGTGCAGCATGGTCGAACTTCTCCTGAATGAGATGGCTGCCGAGGTTCGACGTCATGATGATGATGGTGTTCTTGAAGTTCACCGTGCGTCCCTTGTTGTCGGTCAGCCGTCCGTCGTCGAGTACCTGCAAGAGTGTGTTGAACACATCGGGATGCGCTTTTTCGATTTCGTCGAAGAGCACGACAGAGTAGGGCTTGCGGCGTACGGCCTCGGTGAGTTGTCCGCCTTCATCATAGCCGACGTAGCCCGGAGGTGCACCAATAAGTCGGCTCACGCTGTGCTTCTCTTGATACTCGCTCATGTCGATGCGCGTCATCATCGTTTCGTCGTCGAAGAGGTAGTCAGCCAGTGCCTTCGCCAATTCCGTCTTGCCGACACCGGTCGTGCCGAGGAATATGAAACTTCCGATAGGACGACGTGGGTCTTGCAATCCGGCACGGCTGCGACGCACGGCATCGGCAACGGCTGTGATGGCTTGCTCCTGTCCCACGACGCGCTTGTGGAGTTCGTCTTCCAAATGCAGCAACTTTTCGCGTTCGCTCTGCTGCATCTTCGTCACGGGAATGCCTGTCCAGCGACTGACGACTTCGGCAATGTCGTCGGCAGTGACCTCTTCCTTAATCATGGCGTTGCCGGCTTGCGTCTGTTCCAGTTGTTGCTGAATTTGGCGAATTTCGTCCTCCAATGCCTGCAGGCGTCCGTAGCGAATTTCGGCTACATAGCCGTAGTTGCCTTCCCGTTCTGCCTTGTCAGCCTCGAACTTCAATTGCTCAATCTGCTGCTTGTTCTGCTGAATTTTGTTGACGAGCGTGCGCTCCGACTGCCATTTGGCTTTGTATTCCGTTTCTTTCTCACGCAGGTCGGCAATCTTCTTTTCCACGGCTTCAGCACGTCCGTTGTCTGCCGTTGGCGATTGGGAAGAACCTTCATCGCGTTTGATGGCTTCACGCTCGATTTCCAACTGCTTCAGTTGTCGGCTGATGTTGTCGAGTTCTTCAGGAACAGAGTCTCGCTCCATGCGAAGTTTGGCTGCCGCTTCGTCCATCAGGTCGATGGCTTTGTCGGGCAGGAAACGCTCCGTGATGTAGCGGTTCGACAATTCGACGGCGGCAATGATGGCTTCATCCTTGATGCGCACCTTGTGGTGATTTTCGTAACGTTCTTTCAATCCTCGGAGAATGGAGATGGCGTCGATGGTGTCGGGTTCGTCCACCATGACGGTTTGGAAACGGCGTTCGAGCGCTTTGTCCTTTTCAAAATACTTCTGGTATTCGTCAAGCGTCGTTGCACCGATACTGCGCAATTCCCCTCGGGCAAGTGCCGGCTTCAGAATGTTGGCTGCATCCATTGCGCCTTCGCTCTTTCCGGCACCGACGAGCGTGTGGATTTCGTCGATGAAGAGGATGATGTTGCCTTCGCTCTTCGTGACCTCGTTCACTACGCTTTTGAGCCGTTCCTCAAACTCGCCTTTGTACTTGGCACCAGCGATGAGTGCACCCATGTCGAGTGAATAGAGTTGCTTGTCTTTCAGGTTTTCAGGTACGTCGCCACGCAAGATGCGGTGGGCAAGCCCTTCGACGATGGCCGTTTTACCTGTCCCCGGTTCGCCGATGAGGATGGGATTGTTCTTGGTACGTCGGCTGAGTATCTGCAGCACTCGGCGGATTTCTTCATCACGCCCGATGACGGGGTCGAGTTTGCCGCTGCGTGCCTGCTCGATGAGGTTGGTCGCATACTTGGCAAGTGCTTGGTAAGTATCTTCGCTCGACTGGCTTTTCACGTTCTGTCCTCCGCGCAGTTCCTGAATTGCCATGCGCAGTTCCTTTTCCGTGAACCCCATGTCCTTCATCATGCGTGCGACATTGCTGTCGACGATGAGCAAGGCGAGGATGAGGGGTTCGAGCGATACGTATTCGTCCCCCAATTCTTTCGACAATTCAGTGGCTTTGAGCAGCACTTTCTGCGTGTCCTTGCCCAATCGGGGTTCGCCTCCGTTGACTTTCACACCGCTTGCCGCCTCGCTGCGCATCATGCGCTCGAAGTTTTGTCCGTTGATGCCTAATTTCTGGAAGATGAAGTTGGTGACGCTTTCACCTACGGCGAGCACGCCAACCATCAAGTGAGCCGGTTCCAGCAATTGCTGTCCTTGCTGTTGCACGAGGTTGAGTGCTTCCTGCACAGCCTCCTGCGCTTTAATGGTATAGTTGTTAAAATTCATCATTGTATCTCCTTTCTTTTTAATGGTTATTCGTGTTGCCGATAGGGTTGCAAAGCGAATGCCCACCTGGTGTGCGGTGACAAAAAGTCATATATTGCTGACATATTGTCCCATGGGTGCCGATATGGGAAATATTTGAAGAACACAACTTTTCAGGCTGCGATGCACAAGTCTGTAGAGTGCGATGCGCGAGTTTGTAGAGTGCGATGTACAAAACGTCAGAGTGCGGTCTACGGAGCCGTAGAGTGCGGTGTGCAAAGTCGTAGAGTGCGATACACGAAAAAAAGTGCCGTTGGAAAGTGCATCGTGCACAAGATGCGGATTTTGTTGTCAGTTTCGCAAAAAATGCGTAAATTTGCAGACATTTTGTGCTGCCGTGCATTGGCATCTGATGTTGATAAATCGCGTCGGTGCATGCAGGCTGCCGCAATTTTAAGAAAAATTATGACTTCATACAATAATTGACGCGCGTATGCGTTTCTTTATTGTATTAGTGAAATAGGACATGAGTGATTCTATATCGACACCGAATATAATAGACAATATGAACACCTTTCAGCGTGGAGTGAAGCGGACTTTTGACTTTACGGCTGCGCTTATCGGATTATTGGTGCTTCTGCCAGTGTTCATCTTGGTCTATATCATGCAGAAAATCGAAGGGAAAGGTCCTGCCATTTTCAGTCAGGAACGTATTGGAAAAGGTGGAAAACCATTCAGGCTGTATAAATTTCGCACGATGCTGGTCAATTCGGAGGAAACCGAACCCGAATTGGTGCAGAACGACGATGTGCGCATTTCTCGGCAAGGACGTTTTCTGCGTGAACACCACATTGACGAATTGCCACAATTATGGAACGTACTGATTGGCAATATGTCTATCGTGGGTTACCGGCCCGAACGGCAATATTACATTGACAAGATACTGAAACACAATCCCGATTACGTTTTGCTCTACTGCTCACGTCCCGGAATCACATCGGAGGCGGCACTCCGAAACGGATATACCGATACGATGGAGAAGATGCTTCGTCGGCTTGAACTGGATTTGGCGTATCTGCGCCATCGTTCCATCTGGCTCGACGGCAAAATCATTTTGGAAACGCTGTCTATGCTGGTCAGAGGCAAAAAGATATGACATGACACTATGATAAAGAAAATTTTATTGGTATTCACCCTTCTGCTCACTTGCACGCTGGTTCATGCACAGTCTGGTATGACCGACGAGCAAGTTGTGCGTTTTGTACTGGAGCAACAGGAGAAGGGTAAGACGCAAACGCAAATCGTGCAGCAACTGCTGCAGCGTGGTGTAACACCCGACCAAATGCGTCGTGTGAGAAAGAAATACGAAGCCGAGCAGGAACAGTTGGGTGCATCCGACCTCACGGGCTCGAAGTCCGGTTCTGACGCAACGCGTCTTCGCACGAAGCGACAACTTGATGGTGAGGACAATCAGAGGAAGAATAACTACATGGTGCGCAGTCAATTGCGTGGAAAGAGTGGTACTCAGAATTACACGCGTCAGGAAAACGAGCAGATGCTGAATGATGAAATCGCTTTCCTTGACATCGACTCGCTCAACTATTATCGCAACCTGTATAGCGATGACGATGAAAACCAGATATTCGGTCACAACATCTTCAACAATGAATTTCTGACGTTTGAGCCCAACATGAATATGGCGACCCCGACGAACTATCGGCTCGGTGCAGGCGACAATGTCATTATCGACGTGTGGGGTGCTTCGCAAGAAAGTTTCACCGGCGTGATTTCGCCCGATGGAGTAGTGGTGATAGAAGGCGTTGGTCCCATCAAACTGGCAGGCTTGTCGGTAGGCGAGGCTACACAACGATTGCGCACGACGCTCGGACGCTATTATTCCGATTCACAAATCAGTCTGTCTGTGGGCGAAATGCGCACTATTCAAGTGCAAGTCATGGGTGAAGTGCGGATGCCGGGAACGTATACGTTGAGTTCGTTGGCATCGGCGTTCAATGCCCTCTATGCTGCCGGCGGTATCAGCGATATTGGTACGCTTCGCGACATTAAGGTATATCGTTCGGGACGCGAAATCGCATCCATCGACGTATATGATTATCTCCTCAATGGAAATGCAGCAGGAGATATTCGCTTGCAGGACAACGACGTAGTGCTGGTCGGTGCATACGATTGCCTTGTGGAAATCCGAGGAAAGGTGAAGCGCCCGATGTTCTATGAAATGCGCTCCGGAGAAAGCCTTTCCACTGTGATTGACTACGCAGGTGGGTTCACTGGTGATGCATTCAGAAAGAACGTGCGGGTGGTGCGCAAGAATGGAATTGAATACAGCATCCATACAGTGGAAGAGTTTGACATGAGCGCGTTTGCGTTGGCAGATGGCGACTCATTGTATGTTGACAGTGTCATCCCGCGTTTCTCCAATATGGTAGAAGTGCGTGGCGCAGTGTTCCATCCCGGTATGTTCCAATCAGACGGAACCATCAGCACGGTTCGTGACTTGCTCAATGCTGCAGGTGGTCTGCGTGAAGATGCACTGACATCGCGTGCCGTGATGCATCGTCGCAAAGAAGACATGACGCTTGAAGTGTTAAGCGTGGATGTGAAGGGAGTGATGGATGGTACGATACCCGATATTCCTTTGCGTAAAGACGATGTGCTGTTTGTAGCCAGCAAATTGGACATGGTTGGTGAACAGACGCTGACGATTAGCGGTGAAGTGAACTATCCCGGAGTATATGTATATGCAGAAAACTCTACAATTGAGGATCTTGTGCTGCAAGCCGGCGGACTGACCAACGCAGCATCGTTGGCGAAAGTAGATGTGTATCGACGCATCAACGACCCACGTTCGACGGAGGATATTTCTCAATTGTCGGAAACATTCTCGTTCTCGCTTAAGGACGGATTTGTGATTGAGGGTGAACCTGCATTTACGTTGCAGCCATTCGATGAAGTCGTTGTGCGTAAAAGTCCGACCTATTACGAACAGCAGAATGTGACTATTGAAGGGTCGGTGAACTTCGCTGGTCAATACTCCATGACGAGCAAGCAGTATAAACTGACCGACTTGGTAACTGCTGCAGGTGGTCTTTCGTCGTTGGCATATGCAAAAGGTGCACGATTGGAGCGCACCATGACAACTGAAGAGAAATTACAACGTGAAGCATCGCTCCGTGCACAGCAAATTGCATTGTACGAAGAAAGTATGCAAAGCGATGACAAGAATTTCGATATACAGAGAGCCGACTCATTGCTGACGTTAAAACTCGACTTGGGTAACACATATCCTGTAGCCATTGATTTGGAAGCAGCAATGAAAAACCCAGAAGGGGTGGACAACGTGCAATTGCGCGATGGTGACAAATTGATCGTACCACAATATTCAAGTACGGTGAAAATCAGTGGCGACGTCATGTATCCAACATCAATGAATTATCGTCAAGGCGAAACGCTGTCGTACTACATCAAACGTGCAGGTGGATATGGTGACAATGCGCGTAAACGACGTGTATATGCCGTTTATATGAATGGTTCTGTAGAGTTGGTGAACCATCATAGCAAGAAAGCCATCCAACCGGGATGTGAAATTGTTGTGCCGTCGAAGAAGAACAAACGTCTGATGACAGCGTCGGAACGCATGTCAATCGGAACTTCTGCTGCATCCATTGCAACAATGGTCATCACCGTTGCCAATATTCTGAAATAGCCATATGGAACAAAAGAAAAAAATAATTGATCTATCCAAAATAATCGCACAGATACGGAAAAGGAAGAAGCGCATTATTATCAATGTAAGTATTGCTTTTGTGTTGGCATGTGTTTGGATTTTTCCCGAACCGCGCTTTTATTCGTGTGATGTGGAATTAGCACCTGAAGCGGGTAGTGATTTGGATGGTGGCAGTTTAGCGTCGATAGCCTCCTCTTTTGGATTTAATATTGGTGGCGGAGCACAAAATGATGCGATATATCCGTTACTCTATCCCGATCTGTTTGAATCTCCATCGTTTATTGTCGGATTGATGGATATTCAAGTGGAAACACGGGACGGGAGTATCAAAACGGACTATTACACTTACATGACAAAACATCAAAAACACAATGTTTTGACGCTTCCATTCAGAAAGGTAATGCGTAGTGTGAAAGAATGGGTGTCTCCACAGAAACCATACGAAAAATTAAGCGGAGATCCGCAAAAATTGGATGCATTTTGTTTGTCGCGAGATGACTACCAATTGATGCAACAGGTGCAAGAGAACATCAAATGCATGGTGGATAGAAAGACGAATGTGACAACGATTATTGTGAAAGACCAAGACCCGTTGGTGTGTGCTTTATTGGCAGATTCTGTCAAAATGCGTTTGCAACAATTCATTACGGAATACCGCACAAGTAAAGCACGGTTGGATTTGGATTATTATCAACAATTGGTGGATGCAGCCTATGTGGATTATGAAAAAGCATCGCAGGCATATAGCGACTATTCCGATTCTCACAAGGGTGCCATTCTGCAAGCGTATATTTCAGAACGCGATAGATTGGAAAATGATATGTCGATGAAATTTCAGACATATAGTGCCATGATCGTGCAGCGTGATGCAGCAAAAGCAAAAGTACAGGAGCGCACACCTTCGTTTACGACATTGAAAAGTGTGACAGTTCCTGTCAAACCGGAAGGACCGAAGCGTATGATTTTTATCTTCATGGTGGTGTTGATGACATTTATTGGAACTGCGCTGTATGTGTGTAGAGAATTGATATTTCAATCAGAAGAAGGGTAAATACGCATAGATATGTTGTGTTTCATTTCTATTTCAGAAATTGATGTGTATCACTTCAAACATATTGCGTCGGCTTAATTTGACAGAAAAAAAGGAAAAGATTGTGCGCAATCTTTTTTGGGCAACTTTGTCAAAATTTGTCAGTTTGGTCGGTTCGTTTGTGGTAGGTATCTTTGTCGCGCGATATTTAGGAAAAGAGCAATATGGATTGATGAATTATATCATCAGTTTTGTGATGTTGTTCCAAGTGGTAGCATATTTTGGTTTAGATAATATACAGATACGTGAGGAAGCCAAAATGCCAGAAGAACGTGATAAAATTGTCGGGACTACATTTTTTCTACGAATAGGATTAGCTGTTGTAACATATCTGGTGTTGATTGTATGGGTGTGTTTGCTGGAGAAAGATAGTTTCACCCGTACATTGATTATATTGTATGGATTTGCTATCATTATAGAAACCTTTACAGTTATCCGCAATCATTTCACATCAATAGTGTGGAATGAATATGTGGCAAAGACGGAAATCGGTCGTACACTCATCGGGGCTGTATTAAAAGTGGTGTTAATGCTGTGTCATGTCTCGTTGATATGGTTTGTCATTGCATTGGTGTTTGATTTTGTGCTATTGGCAAGTGGTTATGTGTTGTCGTATAGTAAAAAAATCGATACGATGCGCAAATGGCGATATGATAATCAACTGGCCAAGTTTCTGCTTCGACAAAGTTTTCCTTTATTTTTATCTGGGGCAGCGTTTGTATTTTACAATCGTATAGATCAAGTGATGGTGGATCGGATGATAGATCATCAGCATTTAGGACTGTATGCTGTTGCTGTACGATTTATGGAATTGCTGACGATTGTACCGACTATCATTGCACAGACGGTTACTCCGCTATTGGTTGATATTCGTCGTTCAGATGTAGAACGTTATGAAAGTATGTCACGTTTGTTTATGAATGTCACCGTGGCTGTGTGTGTGTTACTTGCTCTGTTTGTCAGTATGCTTTCCTATCCCATCGTGTATTGTACGTTTGGGCAGGCATATATCGGAGCAACATCGGTATTGGCGATATTATCGTTCAAAGTGATAGGCGATGCTTTGTCGCAAACTTCCGGACAATTAATTATCATAGAAAATCTGCAAAAATATGCACCGATACGCAACATCATCGGTTGTGTAACATGTATAGCATTAAATTATCTACTGATTTCACATTATGGTATTCATGGTGCAGCGTATGCGGCTGTAATTACGATGTTTGTCTCTGGTACATTGGCTAATTTTGTCATACCTGCATATTCTCAGATATTTCATAAGCAAATATATGCTCTTTGTTTTGGTTGGCGAGATGTCACTAATATTAAACAACTAGTGAGATGAATTTATTCCAAAAAATAAAAAGGCGATTGCCGCTGTCATTGCAATTCCTTTGTGAAATGTTTTCATTTTGGAAACGTTTATGTCGTTACAATGCGAGTGTGCATACGGACAGTGATATGCAAAAAATGCAATATACGTTGCTGCGGGAAAATCATGTCATAGAGAAAGGTCTGTCTATGCGCAACCCTCGACGGGGGTTTGGGCAACAAAAAGTCTTGGCGTTGATTGAACGTTTGCATCGGTATTATCAAAAGTATGGCACTGTAGATTGTGCATTTTTGATTTATCCATTGTCAACAATTAAAGCGTACATCGCGTATCAGCAGAGCGAAGGAGTAGATATTCACTCAGTCGAATATGCATTTCAAACTCTATGCGAAAATGTGAAGATTGATTCACAAGCACTTGTAATGTCGGCAGGAACAGAAATTTTGCGAATGTCCGATATACAGAAACAAGCGATGGGGAATTTTGAAAATTTGCTGTATAGTCGTCATTCCATTCGCTACTTTCGTGACGAACTCCCTTCGCGTGAATTATTGGAAAAAGCGTTGAATTTATCAGCCCGTACACCGTCGGCTTGCAATCGTCAAGCATGGCATACGCATATTTTCTTTGGAGAAGATGCTCATGAATTACTCCGTATGCAAAGTGGATGCAATGGTTTCTGCGATGATATTCCTTGTTGTGTGGTTGTGACTGCTGATATGAAAGGTTTTTTGGAGCATGAGCCATTTCAATGTTTTATTGATGGTGGACTATATGCTCAAAATCTTATCAATGCTTTACATTATGTAGGATTGGGTGGCATACCTTTGTCCTGTGGCTTTTTTAGTGACCAATTGATGGCGATGCAGAAGCGTTTTCATATTCCTAAGAATGAAGTGTTGATAGTGATGATTGGCACAGGAGTAATGTATGATGAAATGAAAGTTGCCATATCTACCCGTAGATCCGTTGAAATGACAAACACTTATCATTAAATAGTATTGTATGTATTTTGTTCCGCTCATATATTTCAGTGCATTGACTTATTATTTCTGGCATAGGAATAAAAGTTTCGATTTGGCGGTCTATATATCATTGCTGTTTACGATAACTTCTTTGTGTAATGTACTGATGATTTTGGGCGATTTTATTAGTGGTAGTGGTGTTTTGACGGATGGATGGGAACCAGAGTTTGGTGTGGTGCCGACTATACTATATTGTACGCTGATTACGATTACTATCATTCCTTTTTCATTTCTACGGATTGAAAAAATCAAAAGCATCACCAATGTGCATCGTTATATGATTTTTGCTCTTACCATTTTGATTTGCATACAAGGGTTTATCATGTACTATCTTGTTGTTGGTTCTCTTTCCGACTTATTAAATGGTGATTTTAAATATCTGAAAGATGCACATTATGCAGGTGATATTACTCCAGCCGATGCTAAAATGCTGACGATGCCCATGCCTATCCAACTTTTATATATGTTAGGTTCGATGACATTGTTGGGCATACCTCTTTTCTTTTATTACACTTGCATAGAGCAGCGTAGTCTTTGGCTTACATTTCCATTGTTGGCAGTGTCGATCAGTCTTATTTTACGTGGCATGTTGGCTGCCGATAGAACTGAGATTATTCATTATGGCCTGATGTTTCTTTTTACACTCATTTTCTTTCGGAAGTTTATCACGAAGCGTGTGCGACGTTTTTTCTTGATATCCAGTATACCAATATTGTTGGTGGGAATTACGTATATTGTGGCAGTGTCGGCATCACGATTTGAAGATACGGAAGAAGGAGCCAGTGGAAGCATGTTGGAGTATGCTGGTCAGCCTTATGCCAATTTTTGCTATTTTTACGATAATCATAATACAGATCTATATTATTTCGAGCGAGAATTTCCCATTATTTCTTATTTTATATTTCAATCGCAGTATGTAGACACAAAGGAGGAACGTACTGCTCGGGAAGGTTTCTTTATAGGTGTCTTTGCATCGCATATTGGGTCTTGGCTGCTTGATGTCGGAGTTGGTGGATGCATCATTATAAGTATAGTATTCTTTTTATTGTGTTGCCTTGTTATTCAACGATATGATAGGATGGAATTTGATATTGCCGAAGTGATGATGATTTTTATATTAGGAGCAGTTCCTACTTTTGGTATTTTCTATTACCGATATTATTCCATTGGCACAGCATTTATCTACGTACCGGTATGCATCCTATATCTGTTCTCAAAAATTGTTTTTGTCTGGAAAAAGCATGCAAAAAAAGGCGAGGATGAGGAAGACAAGGTCGTCAATCTGATAGAATCAACATGAAGTATTATTTTCCCATACACCTTGATGGCGGCAATCGCGGATGCGAAGCCATTGCCAAAAGTTCGGCTATTCTTCTCAATGAAAAGGCTGATGATGTTTTTGGATATTGCCGTGATATAGAATTAGATGTGCGTTTGTCCGTAGATCGCTTTCTTACATTAGTTCCGTACACCAAGTCTTCTTGTTTTTTTGATTTTTGCTTAGCAGTCATTAATAAAATCTGTCAAACAAAAAAAACGAAAGAATGGCGTTGGTTATACCCTTATCGTCATTTGTTGCAACGCATTACGAAAGACGATATAGTGATTTTTACAGGTGGCGATATGATGTGTTACGATGACAATGAACTCATTTATATCAATAATTGGTTGCATCGTAAAGGCATCACTACTATTTTGTGGGGATGTTCAATGGGGGTGGAAAATGCATCTGCAGAAAAACTGAAGACCCTTTGCAATTTTTCTTATATCTATGCGCGTGAATCTTTGACGTATACCTATTTTCAGTCATTGCAATTGAAACATTGTTGTATGCTGCCAGATCCTGCATTTATTTTGCCTGCCGAAGAATGCGATTTACCGGCATACTTTGCAGAGGGTAATCTGATAGGATTGAACATCAGTAACTTTGTGATGGGTGGCATTTCCCTGCAGCATCCATTTGGGCAGGAGGTGTTACGGTTCATAACGCATATCATGGAAAAGACGAATTTCCATATCGTCCTGATTCCCCATGTTACATGGGACTATGGCGATGTACATCAAGACGATAGGCAAATGGCGCAATTGATCAGTCAGCATTATGAACATTCAGAGCGCTTGCACGTTCTTGATATAAATAATTTGAACTATTGCCAAATACGCTATGCAATTTCTCATTGTCGTGTCTTTATTGGTGCTCGCACCCATGCAGTTATTTCTGCATATTCCATGTGTGTGCCTGCCATAGCATTAGGATATTCCATAAAGTCACGTGGAATCGCCCGAGATTTAGGCCTTGACGAACGGTTAGTCATCAATAGCAAAAATTTTGTGAAAGGCGATATGATTTCTTCATTTGATTATTTGATGCATCATGAAGACAATATTCGACAACATCTTACTAAAGTGATGCCAGAATATAAAGAACGCCCTTATCAAATTCGAACATATCTGAAGACATTAAAAGATTGTAAAATATGAAAGCAAGAGTTTTTGCATTATATTTGCCCCAATTCCACCCCATTCCGGA
>JAFLUS010000010.1 GCA_022508685.1 Prevotellaceae bacterium
GTCTGCGTATACACGAAACTATAGTTTCGAGAAAAAAAGACTCCGATGAAAATTTTTCCAGACTGCAGTCTTTTTTCAACGATTTCGCAGTGCGGTTTTACACTTAAATTTCCCTTTGCCGAATCTGCTCGACGAAATTGTCGATTTGCCGCATCTCGCGGGGAATGTCGATGCTTTGCGGACAATGGGACATGCATTCGCCGCAGCCGATGCAGTGGTTGGCTTGCCGCAGGCGGGGCACGCTGCGGTCGTAGCCGATGAGGAAGGCACGGCGGGCACGGCGATACTCGGTGTCGGGCTGTTCGTCGTGGGGAATGTTGCCTTCACGGATGCATTTGTTGTAGTGGGAGAAGATGGCGGGAATGTTAAGTCCGTAGGGGCAGGGCATACAGTAGTTGCATTCGTTGCAGGGGATGGCCTTGAGGTTGTAGAGTTCCCACGCCACTTGCATGAGGAATTCGTTTTCGTCGGCGGTGACGGGGCGGAGTGGCGAATAGGTGCGGAGGTTCTCGCGCAGGTGCTCCATGTAGGTCATGCCGCTGAGGACGGTGAGCACGCCTTCGGGCGTACCGGCAAAGCGGAATGCCCACGAGGCGACGCTGGCTTCGGGGTCGCGCTGCTTCATCTTGGCGACGACGGCGTCGGTGACGTTGGCAAGTCGGCCGCCGAGCAGCGGTTCCATGATGACGGCTGGGATGCCGCGTTTCTCGAGTTCGGCATAGAGGTAGACGGCGTCGGTGTTGTTGGCGTTGATTTCGTCGGCATAGTTCCAGTCGAGGTAGTTGAGTTCGATTTGCACGAAGTCCCAGTGGTAGCGGCCTTCGTCGTGCCACTGCAGAAGGGTGTCGAATACTTCGACTTCGCCGTGGTAGGAGAAGCCGAGGTTGCGGATGCGTCCCTGTGCTTTCTGCTCGACGAGCCAGTCGAGGATGCCGTTGTCCATGTAGCGGGCTTGGAGCGTTTCCATGCCGTCGAGGGCGTTGCCGTCGGCGTCAGTGCTGCCCATGCCGGTGCCGTGCAGGAGGAGGTAGTCGATGTAGTCGACCTGCAGCAGGCGCAGGGAGTCTTCGAACATGTCAATGGAGGCTTGGCGGCTCCATGTGTCGGGCGAGAAGTTGGAGAGTTTCGTCGCCACGTAGTAGGCATCGCGGGGGTGGCGATGGAGCGCAATGCCAGTGCTCTGTTCGGAGAGGCCTTGGCAGTAGGCGGGGCTGGTGTCGAAGTAATTGACGCCGTGGGCGATGGCGTAGTCCACTTGTTGGTTGACCATGTCTTGGTCGATGGTCGATGAGTCGTCGCCTTCGAGCATGGGCAGACGCATCATGCCGTAGCCGAGGAGCGAGACGCGGTCGCCCGTGTTGGGGTTGGTGCGCATGGTCATGGCACCGTCGGCGGGTTCTTCGCCGTCGGCTGTCGTGGGCGTGCGTCCGTTGGTGCAGGCTGCGAGCACGGTGGAAGAGGCGGCGATGCCTCCGCCGAGGTATTTCAGGAAATTGCGTCGGTTGATGGCTTTATCCATGGTTCTGCATGTGTTTGTCGGGGTGGGTGTGATTAGATTTCGCGATGGCTTTCGTGTCCTTCCACGTAGATGGCTGTGGGTCGGGCAGGGCAGAGGTGTTCGCAGGCTCCGCAGCCGATGCACTTGGCGGTGTTGACGGCGGGAATGAGCGGAGCGTCCCAGTCGTCTTCGATGCTCGGTATCATCTGAATGGCGCCTGTGGGGCAGTGGCGTTCGCAGTTGCCGCACGATACGCCGTCGGTGAGCGGAAGGCAGTTCTTGCGCACCCACACGGCGTGTCCGATTTGCGTGCCCGACTTCTGTTCGGTCGTAATGGGGCGGATGGCTCCCGCCGGGCACACTTGTGAACAGCGTGTGCACTCGGGACGGCAGTAGCCACGTTCGTAGCCCATGGTGGGCTGCATCAGCGTGAGCAATGATGCTGACGGACGCAGCACGTCGTTGGGACAGGCTTGCACGCAGAGTTGGCAACCGGTGCAGTGGCGCTGCATGTGGCGTGCCGACTGCGAGCCCGGAGGCGTGAGCGGTGTGTGGCGTTCGACGATTTCCTTTTCTTCGATGGCTGCCAGTCCGCCGTCCACTTTCTTCTTCTGCTGCGCCAGCATGGTGCCGACGGTGGCCGTGGCGGCAATGGCGAGGAACTGGCGGCGGTTGGCATCGGCTGTGTGGTCGGCAGCGGGTTGCGTCTCCGTCTGCTTGGCGCGGGGAAGGCTGTAGCGCAAGGCTCCGAACTGGCAACTGTCGATGCAGTTGCCGCAAACGACGCAGCGCGAATGGTCGACGCTGAGCGTCTTGTAGTCGATGCAGGCTGCCTTGCAATGCTTCGTGCATTGGCTGCAATGGCGGCATTTCTCCTTGTCAAAACGGATGCGCAGCAGGGAGAAGCGCGAGAGGAAACCGAGCACGGTGCCGACGGGGCAAATCGTGTTGCAGTAGGTGCGGCCGTTGCGCCATGCCAACACGGCGAGCAGGGCGAACGTGGCAGCGGCCGTCAGCAGCGTGGGCAGGCTCTTGAGCCATACGTCGACGCTGTAGAAGCGGTAACTGTCGTAGTGCTCGGCAATGGCTGCCAGCAGGTTGTTGCCCCACAGGTAGAGCGGCGAAAGGAGTTGGCTCACGATGCGTCCGAAACTGCTGTAGGGAGCGAGCAGGGCGACGAACGAGCCGACGCCTGTCAGCATGGCGAGGATGAACAGCGCCAGCACGCCGTAGCGCAGCCAACGGCGTTCGGGTGAATAACTATAGGACGGCTTGTGCCGTTTGCGCAGCCGTGGCAGACGGGCGAGGAGGTCTTGCATGATGCCCAGCGGACAGATGACGGAGCAGTAGATGCGTCCGAAGAGGAGCGTCAGTGCGCAGAGTGCGACAATGACGCCGACGTTGAGCGCAAGGACGGCGGGAAGAAACTGAATCCGTGCCATCCATCCGAACCACGCATGGGCTGTGCCCGTGAAGTCGAGAAACAGCAGCGTCAGCATGGCGATGGCGACGGCGGCAAGGATGCGGCGAATGTGGCTTAACATAGGCGATGAGAGTGTTTTAGGGTTGTGTCTGTTTGCGCGTGCGTCGCACGATGAGTATGCTGGCTTCGTAGAGCAGCCAGATGGGGAGCGACACGATGAGCAGGGTGAAGATGTCGCCGGTGGGCGTGATGACGGCTGCCACGATGAGGATGGCGACGATGGCGTGGCGGCGGTAGCGCACCATCCACTGCGAACGCAGGAGTCCGGCGAGCGCCAGCAGCCAGCAGACGATAGGGATTTCGAACATGATGCCGAACAGCAGGCTCATCATGAGGAGCGTGTCGATGTAACTGCTGAGCGTGAGCATGTTGGTCACTTCGGTGCTGACCTGATAGGTGCCGAGGAAGCGAACCGTGAGCGGAAAGATGAGCAGATAGTTCATTGCTGCGCCCAAGATGAACATGAGGTAGGCTCCGAACGTGATGCGTTGCGAATAGCGCCGTTCGTGTTCGTAGAGGGCGGGCGAGATGAAGCGGAACAGCAGGTAGATGATGTAGGGCGAAGCGATGAACAGGCCGACGACGAGTGCCACGCGCATGTGTGCCATGAACTGCTCGGTCAGTTCCGTGTTGACGAGCGGAAGGGAGAACGGCTCTGCCTTCATCCATCGCCACAGGAAATAGTCGCTGTGCGTAGGGGCGAGGATGGCGGCAAAGAGGCGGTCGCCGAGGGCAAATGCTGCCACGGCGCCCACTGCGGCGGCCACCAACATGCGGACGATGCTGCCACGCAGCACATCCAAGTGGTCCCAAAAGGTCATGTCAGACTGCTCCGTGCTCAATTCTTCGGCGTTTCGTCTTCGTCCTTACTGTTCATGCCGTCCTTGAAGTTCTTGACGCCCTTGCCGAGCCCCTTCATCAGTTCGGGTATCTTCTTTCCGCCGAACAGCAGCAGGACGACAATGGCGATGAGGACGATTTCGGGTGTGCGTAAACCAAACATAGTGTCGTTGTGTTGTTATGGGTGAATAATGTTGTCGCGTGTTTGTGGCCGTGTCAGTGATGCCTTTTGCCCCGCCTACTTCTTCTTGAAATAGTCGTTGCGGATTTTGATGCCGAACACGATGAGGCTGCAGGTCGTCGTGATGAGGTTGGTGATGAACAGCGCCCACAGCGTGTCGGGCTTGTGCATGATGCCCTGCAGCATGAAGCAGATGCCGCCGATGGCCGTCATGAGGAATGTCGTCAGCGCAATGTCGTCGGTCTTTTGCGTGCGTATCGTGCGCAGCGCCTGTGGCAGGTAGCCGAGGATGAGCCCGATGCTTGCCACCCATCCGCAGATGTCGTAGAATAGTCCTTGTTCCATGCACGTTCGTCTTTATGGTTCACCGCGCAGTGTCGGCATGATAGTTGATGCAAAGATACGTTTTTTCTGCGAATCGTCCACACGATTGCCGATTTTTCTGCAGAAATGCGCCGAGAAGGCTCGTCGCGTGTGCAACAGCGTTCCCGGGTGGCTGCGACGGATTTTTCCCGACGTGGCGACGGATTCTTCCAGAAATGGCTGACCATAGTTCTTTTCTTGCCTGCGGAAAGTTTCGACCACAGTGTGAACAATGTTAACCGCAGTGTGAACAATGTTGACCACACTGTGAACAATATTGACCACACTGTGGTCGAAACTTTTTGCAGGCGCAGAAGAAAGTTTGTTTCGGAGTGTGGCAAAGTTTCTGTCGAAGCCGGTGCGACTTTCGATTGAAGTCGGCGGATGCCGTTATTTCGGCACGGATTTGCAATTTTGGAAAATAAAACGTAACTTTGCCCGATAATGAACAAGAATGGGCGGGTGCGACCTGCCTGATAGATACTGACAGACGACATGGACGACGAAACGAAAATGGTGGACGACTTCGCTGCGAAGACGCGCGACGGCATCACCCACCACCTCAGCGGCATGTACCAGAGTTGGTTTCTGGACTATGCCTCCTACGTAATTCTGGAACGTGCCGTGCCCCACATCATGGATGGCCTCAAGCCGGTGCAGCGACGCATTCTCCACTCCATGAAGCGTATGGACGACGGCCGCTACAACAAGGTGGCCAACATCGTGGGACACACCATGCAGTTTCACCCTCACGGCGACGCCAGCATCAAGGATGCGCTCGTGCAGATGGGGCAGAAGGACTTGCTCGTTGACTGTCAGGGCAACTGGGGCAACATCCTCACGGGCGATGATGCGGCTGCCGGTCGATACATCGAAGCGCGGCTGTCGAAATTTGCGCTCGACGTCGTGTTCAACCCGAAGACGACGGAATGGAAATTGTCCTACGACGGCCGCAACCGCGAACCCATTGCCTTGCCCGTGAAGTACCCGCTGCTGCTGGCACAGGGTGCGGAGGGCATTGCCGTCGGACTCAGTTGCAAGATTCTTCCGCACAACTTCAACGAACTGTGCGACGCAGCCGTCAACTATCTGCACGACGAACCATTTGCGCTCTATCCCGACTTCCCGACGGGCGGAAGCATAGACGTGAGCAAGTACAACGACGGCATGCGTGGCGGCAGCGTGCGCGTGCGTGCCAAGATAGAGAAGCGCGACCAGAAGACGTTGGCCATTACCGAAATCCCGTTTGGCAAGACGACCGGTTCGCCGCAGCATCCCAGCCAGTTCATCGACTCCATACTGAAGGCCGCCGAGAAGGGTAAAATCAAGGTGCGGAAGGTGGAGGACATGACGGCGGCAGGCGTCGAAATCCTCATCCACCTCATGCCGGGCGTGAGCAGCGACAAGACCATTGACGCGCTCTATGCCTTCACCGACTGCGAAATCAGCATTTCGCCCAACTGCTGCGTCATAGATGAACGGCGTCCGCAGTTCCTCACCGTGAGCGACGTGCTGCGCCGTTCGGTAGACAACACCAAGGAACTCATCCGGCGCGAACTCGAAATCCGTCGCGGCGAACTGCTGGAACAACTGCATTTTGCTTCGCTCGAAAAGATTTTCATCGAAGAACGCATATATAAAGGAAAGGAATTCGAGAACGCCAAGACGATGGACGCTGCCTGCGAATATGTGGACGAACGGCTCACTCCGTTCTATCCGCAGTTCATCCGCGAGGTGACCAAGGACGACATCCTTCGCCTCATGGAAATCAAGATGGCACGCATCCTCAAGTTCAATAAGGACAAGGCTGACGAACTCATCGCACGGCTGAAGAAGGAAATCGAAGAGATTGAGCGCGACCTCGCCAATCTGGTGGAAGTGACGGCAGAGTGGTTCCGTTTCCTGAAGCAGAAGTATGGTGCCGAGCATCCGCGCCTGACGGAAATCCGCTCCTTCGACACCATCGAAGCGGCGAAAGTGGCGGAAGCCAATCAGAAACTCTATATCAACCGCGCCGAAGGCTTCATCGGAACGGGACTGAAGAAAGACGAATTCGTGACGAACTGCTCCGACATCGACGACGTCATCCTCTTCTATCGCGACGGAACGTACAAAGTCATCAAGGTGGCAGACAAGGTGTTTGTGGGCGAGACCGAACGCAGCAAACGCGAGAAGCGCAAGGCAGAAATCATCCACGTGGATGTGTTCAAGAAGAACGACAAGCGCACCATCTACAATGTGTGCTACAAGGACGGTGCGTCGGGCGTTTCCTACGTCAAGCGCTTCAACGTGACGGCACTGACGCGCGACCGCGAATACGATGTGACGATGGGTACGCCCAAGTCCCGCATCACCTATTTCACGGCGAACTCCAACGGCGAAGCGGAAGTCATCCGCGTGACGCTGAAGCCCAACGACAAACTGAAGAAACTGCAGTTGGAAAAGGATTTCAGCGAAATCGCCATCAAGGGACGTGCCGCCATGGGCAACATCCTGACGAAGAACGACGTGTTCCGCATCCAACTCAAAAGCCACGGCGGCAGTACGCTCGGCGGCAGAAAGGTGTGGTACGACCCCGATGTGCAGCGCATCAACTACGACGACCACGGCACCTACCTCGGCGAATTTCAGAACGACGACAGCATCCTCGTCATTCTGCCGACAGGCGAGTTCTACCTCACCGACTTCGATGCGAACAACCACTACGACCCCTCCTTGCTGCGCATCGAGAAATTCGACCAGCAGAAAGTGTGGACGGCAGTGCTCTACGATGCCGACAACAGCAACTTCCCCTACGTCAAGCGGTTCACCATGGATGCCACGACGAAGCGGCAGAACTTCCTCGGCGACAATCCCAAGTCGCAACTCCTCCTGCTCACCGATACGGCGTATCCGCGTCTCGAAATCGCGTTTGCCGAACCCGATACCTTCCGTGGTCCACAGGAAATCGATGTGGACGCCTTCATTGCCGTCAAAGGTTTCAAGGCCAAAGGCAAGCGACTGACGACGTTCTCGCTCCAACGTGTGACGGAACTCGAGCCCTTGCGCTTTCCGGAGGAAACGGACAGCATGGCGGGCGGTGAGGATGACGAAACGGACAGCGACGACAATGCTGTCGAGGCTGCTCCGACACCTGCACCCGAACCGACGACGGCACCTGCCGCACCGGATGCGGACGAAAAGAGCGACGACGAAATCCGCGACGAACTGACGGGGCAACTGCGTCTTTTTTGAAACGACAAAACAAGGTAAGGAATGAATAATCGAACTCTATCGGCAACGATGAAGAAAATCCTGTGGCTCGTTGCGCTGTGGGCGGCCGTCATCTGTGCCGACGCACAATCGGCTCGTCCTCGCAGCCATGCCTTCATGCTCGGTGCAGGCAGCGGCAACGTGCTCGATACCTATCTCTCGCCCTATGCCTACACAGGCAGCAATGTGCGTGTGATGCGCGAAACGCAGCGATGCCTTTCGCGCTTTTTCATCGGACACACCGCCGTCCGTTTTCAGACGTTGCTGGACGTCGACGCATCGCTGTTGGACAATCCTGCCGGCAACGTCAATGAATATGCAGGAGGCATCCGCTATAGTGCAGCATGGCAGTATCCGTTGACAGCCGTACAGACGCCGTCTGCGGCGTTTGACTTTCATGCCGGTCCCATGCTGTCGGGCTATCTTGGCGGTGTATATAACGAACGCAACGGCAACAATCCGGCACAGGCGAAAGCCGACCTCATGCTCGACTTCACCGCATCAGCCGACTGCCGTTTCCGGCTGTGGCAACTGCCGTTCACAGCCCGCTACCAACTGATGCTCCCCATCGTCGGTGCGGCATTCTCGCCCAACTACGGGCAGTCGTACTACGAAATGTTCTCGCTCGGCAACTACGACCACAACGTCGTCATGGCACACACGTTCAATGCTCCGTCGTTGCGTCATCTGCTCACGCTCGACTTTCCGCTCTCCCGCACGCAGACGACCTCCATGCTGCGCATCGGCTATGCGGGCGCGATGATGCAGGCAAAGTTCAACGGGCTGCGCTATCATTCCTACGCACATTCGTTCCTCATCGGATTCACTAAACAATTCTCCGTTCAGTAATGGCATCGTACTCCATATTCCGTTCTGTGGGTCGCACGTTCCTTGGGCTGACCCTTTCGCTGTGCACCCTCCTCATCGCGTCTTGCGTGAAGGAGGAACTGCCTACAGCCAATACGCCTGAAAGCAACTTCGAAGCCTTGTGGCAACTGATGGACCGCCACTATTGCTTCTTCGAATACAAAAAGCAAACCATCGGCGTCGATTGGGACGAAGTGCACAGCCGCTATCGTGCAAAGATTACGTCGGACATGACGTCGCGTCAATTGTTTGAAGTGCTTTGTCAGATGCTCGGCGAACTGCGCGACGGCCATGTCAATCTCGGTGCTGCCTACGACTTGGGACGCAACTGGAGTTACTACGAGGACTATCCGCGGAACTTCAGTGCCGACCTGATTGAGGAATATCTCGGCAAAGGGACGGACTACCAAATCGTGTCGGGACTGAAGTATCGCATTCTCGACGACAACATCGCCTATGTGCGCTGCGAATCGTTTGCCGACGGCATCGGCAACGGCAATCTCGACGCCATGCTCGACGACGTGCGGGGATGCGCCGGTCTCATTGTCGACATCCGCGACAATGGCGGCGGCAATCTGGAAACTGCCAAACGCTTTGCCGCACGATTTACCAACATCAAGCGGCTGACCGGCTATGTGTGCCACAAGACGGGAACGGGGCATAACGATTTCTCGTCGCCGCAGGCGCTCTATCTCTCGCCTTCCGACGGGGTGCGTTGGCAGAAGCCCGTCGTGGTGCTGACCAACCGACGCGTGTTCAGTGCTGCCAACGACTTTGTGAAATGTATGCGCCAATGTCCTAACGTCACTATCCTCGGCGACAGCACTGGTGGTGGTAGCGGAATGCCCTTCATGCAGGAAATTCCCAACGGATGGAGCGTGCGCTATTCGGCAGTCATCTATCTCGATGCAGCCCGTCAGCACATCGAGTTCGGCATTGCGCCCGACGTTCCGCTCGCCATGACGGACGAAGATGTGCAGCAACACCGCGACACCTACATCGAGGCTGCCCGCCAGTTGCTGCGACAATAATGGTATGAATGCTCATTCTGAAGAACGCAAAATACGAATACGAAGATGAAAAAACTGATTGCAGCCGTGCTGACTTTGTTGCTCTCGGCAACCGCTACGGCACAGACGAAGACTGCCGATGCTCCATCGGCTCGCGAAGCCATCCGCGCTAACCGTTGGTTGGCAGGTAGCAACTATCTCGATTACGACCGCGCCTATGGCGAAGGCAACGATGCGCTCACGCCCACGCCAAAGGGCTACGAACCCTACTACCTCACGCACTATGGGCGTCATGGCTCACGTTGGTTGCTCAGCGATTGGGACTATATGAGTGCCATCGAACCGCTGCGCAAGGCAAACGCGCAAGGTAAACTGACGCAAGTGGGTCAGGAGACGTTGTCGCAATTGGAGCGCTTCTTCACCACTACCCGTCAGCGGTTGGGCGATTTGACCACCGTGGGCGAACGTCAGCATCACGGCATCGGCCGTCGTATGGCGCAGCATTTTCCGGAAATTTTCAAGAAGAAAGACGTGCACATCGATGCCCGCAGCACCGTCGTCATGCGTTGCGTCCTGTCGATGGTGGCGGAGTGTGAAGAACTCATGGCTGCCAATCCTACGGCACACATCCACAACGACGTGAGCGAATCGCTGCAGTACTATCTCAATCAGCCGTGGCAAGGCGAAGTGCGTCGGCAAGGCGGTAAGGGTTGGGACATTCGCAATGAATACAAAGACCGCTGGACGCACCCCGAACGCCTCTGTTCCGTACTGTTCAACGATGTGCAGTGGGCGGCAGACAGCCTCAATACCAAATCGCTGATGCGCCACCTCTTTGAAGTGTCTATCAATATGCAGAGCCACGACGGCGCATTGGACGAACGCCTGCACGTCAGCCACGACACGGGTGCCGGCAGCAACCTCGTCGACCTCTTCACCGACGATGAACTCTACGACCAATGGCGCATCCGCAACGTCGATTGGTACATCGGTTACGGCGCCAGCCCCATTACAGGCGGCGTGATGCCCATGAGCCAAAAGAACCTTCTGCGCAACATCATCGAAACGGCAGACACCGTCACCACCGTGCAAGCCACGCTGCGTTTCGGTCACGAAGTCTGCGTGATGCCGCTTGCCTGCTTGCTCGACCTCAATGGCGCAGGTGTCAGTGTCGACAACCTCGACGAACTCGATACCTATTGGCGAAACTACGACATCTTCCCCATGGCGTGCAACATCCAACTCATTTTCTATCGTCCCAAAGGCGGTAAGCAAGGCGACATCCTCGTCAAGGCGCTGCTCAACGAACGCGAATGTACGTTGCCCGTCGCCACCGACAATCATCCTTACTACAAATGGGCAGACCTCCGCGCCTACTATCTCGACCGAATCGCTCAATTTGAACAATAACCCCTTATTTTTCACGCAATGAAAAGAATATTCTTTACCCTCGTGCTGCTGACCATGCTCCTCAGCAGCCATGCGCAGGACACGCTCCTCGTGCAAGGAAGCCGCGGACGTCTGCACACTATCGTCGTTACGCCGCCTACGGTTGACGTCGAAGCCAAAGTTCCCGTCGTAGTCATCATGCATGGTTTCACAGGCAACAAGAACGAACCGCTGCTCACAGGCCTCTCCGATGCACTGCTCAAGGCAGGCATTGCCAGTGTGCGTTTCGATTTCAACGGACATGGTGCGAGCGAAGGCGATTTCCTCCACATGAACATCCGCAACGAAATTGAAGATGCCAAAGCCATCATCCGTTACGTGCGTGCGCTGCCGTGGGCAGGACGCATCTCCGTCGTTGGTCATTCGCAAGGCGGTGTTGTCGCCAGCATGGTTGCCGGAGAATTGGACGAAGGTGCCATTACCAGTATGGTGCTCTATGCGCCTGCTGCCAACATTGGCGACGGAGCCCGTCAAGGTGCTATGCTCGGACGCGAAGTCAATGTGGCAGACCTCCCCGAAACTTTCGAAATATGGGGACGCCACTTGCATCGCCACTATATCGACATTGCACGCACCATGCCCATGTACGAAACAGCCGCAATCTTCCGCGGGCCGACCTGCATCATCCATGGCGACAACGACCGCATCGTCCCTCTTTCCGTTGGACAACGCTATGCCGAAGTCTGCCGCGATGCCACTCTCCACGTCTGCCGCGACGATGACCATGGTTTCAATCGCGACCGCGCAGCCGCTATCCGTCTCGGTGCCGATTTCCTGATAGAAACGCTGACAAAATAGCATTTGTGTCATATATAAATAAAAAGAACGCCTCACACGCAAGTGCGGGGCGTTCTTTTTGTATGGAATTGTGGTAAGATGTGGCGCTATTTATCGCCATAATGTCCTTCTAATTCAATAATCAGCACATGAATTTCTGCCTCATAAATGTCATAGATGATTCTGTGGTGGGCAGTGATGTGTCTTGAATATGTGATGCCTCCTCCACCGACAAGGGGCTCAGGATGCCCAATTCCATGTCGAGGGTCTTCTTGAATGGCGATAAGAATTTTTCCTAATTTCTTAAAAAGTGTAGGATTGGACTTTTTCCATTTCGCCATCACTTTTTGAACCTTTTGGTCAAAATCAATGGAGTACATTAGAGAGAATTAAGAAATGAATTTAATTCTTCTTTTGTCTTGCAGGAAACGACATTTCCTTCCCGATAGGCTTGTCGGGCTTCGTCTATGCGTTGTTGCAGTTCAGGCGTCATCATGGACGTATCCTGTCCTATGCAGGTTAGGGCATAAAGTCTGTTCCGTCTTTTAATAATGACCGACTGACCATTATCCGCCATATCAAATGATGCAGCAAGATTGTTTCTGTAATCGCGAACGGATAGAGTTTCCATATTCATAGATTTTGCGTGCAAATTAAATGATTATTTTCCGGAATGACAAATTTTTGACAAGAAAGTAGCACCTGTGTGCTTTTTGTCATCTTCTCGCTCTACTTCTGTTGGTAGACGCGGACGTAGTCGATTTCGTAGCGCATGGGGAAGGCATTGTCGTCGGGTTGTCCGCCGTTGATGCCGCCGATGGCGAGGTCGAGGAGGATGTAGTGAGGCTGATGGAAGGGGTTGGCGAAGTTGCCGATGCTGCCGTTACGGGTGTTGCGGATGTCGATGTCGTTGAGCAGTTCGCCGTCGAGCCAGATGCGGAGATAGTCGGGCGTCCAGTCGAGAACCCATGTGTGGAATTTCTCACCCCAGTCGCGGTCGAGTTCGAGAAAGTGGGTGTAGGGGATGCGACGCGAGTTCCAAATGGCATGATTGGGCGTGTCGTCGCCGTAGGCAGCATTGGCGAGAATGGCGGGTGCACCGTCTACTTGGTAGAATTCCATGACGTCGATTTCGCCATTCGAAGGCCACGGGTATTGCGTGCCGAGCGTCCAGATGGCCGGCCATGCACCGCAAGTGGCGGGGATGCGGGCACGCACTTCCATGCGTCCGTATTGGAAACTATAGTGACGGCGCGTGTGGACGCTGGCCGAACTATAGCGGGCGTAGGGACGGCTGAGTTTCCAGTTGCGGATGCCGCGCCCCGGGCGGTATGCCGGATTGGGAATGCTGTCGAGGCGTGCTTCGAGCACGAGGACGCCGTCTTGTCGGTAGGCATTCTGCTGCTGATACCATTGGTATTCTTCGTTGCGCACGAAGCCGTGTTCGGCATTCCACGTGAGGGTGTCGAGCGGACCGCTGCCGTCGAATTCGTCGTGCCATGCGAGCGTCCATGTGTCGTCGAGTGGCGGAAGTTGCGGAGTGTTGTCGGTCTGTGCCTGCAAGGGTAGGGTAGTGCAGGCGAGGAGGGCTGCGAGGCAGTGTGTCTTGATTGTGTTCATGTGGTTGAGGTTGGATGTTTATGGATAAATGAGATTGTCGTCAGTGGCTACGTCGAGCACTTCGTCGAGGTATTTGCGGGCTTCCCACCGCGCCATGGGGAGGTTCATGAGGAGGTGGTTGCCGCAGTCGCGTGCCGTTGCACCCGGAATGTCGCCTTCGAAGGTGGCGATGAAGCGGAACGTCTGCTGCATGAGAGGCAGGATGTCGCGTGAAGTGTAGTCGCCACGCAGCAGCAGATAGTTGCCGGTGAGGCAGCCCATGGGGCCCCAGTAGATGACGCGGTCTTTCCATTCGGGGTGGTTGCGCAGGAAAGTGGCGGCGAGGTGCTCGATGGTGTGAATGGCAGATGGCGAGAGACAAGGCTCGCGGTTGGGCTCCTTCATGCGGATGTCGAAGGTGGTGACGACGTCGTTGCCGACGATGTCTTTCCGACTGACGTAGATGCCACGGCGGAGCCGTTCGTGGTCGATGGTGAAACTGGGTATCTTTTCCATAATGACAGGTGTGTGCGGTGGGTCAGAGCGTGCTCAGTTGCAGCAGCAGACGGCGGGTGATGCCGAAGGAGCGTTGCGCCATTTCGCCCCAGAAGTTTTCGTACTGCTGTTGGTGGTTGTCGGCACCGGGCGTGTCGCTGATGATGCGGAAACTGATGAAGGGAACGTGATAGATGTAGCACGTCTGCGCAATGGCTGCCGACTCCATGTCGACGGCGAGTCCTTCGGGAAAATACTGCTTGATAGTGGCGAGTTCGTCGTGCGAGGTGATGAATTGGTCGCCGGTGCAGATGAGTCCCACGTGGATAGTGGGTTCGGCAAGGCTGCGGACGGTGTCGACGAGCCGTTGGTCGGAAGGGAAGAAGCGGGTGAGCCCCTGAATTTCACCCCGTTCGTAGCCGAGGTTCAGATTGAAGTCGTGGTGGACGCAGTGGCTGCTGGCGACGACGTCCATGACGTGGAGACAGGGGTCGATGCCACCTGCCACGCCGGTGGAGATGATGCAGTCGGGCGTGTGCTGCCGTATCATTTCCGATGCACCGATAGCGGCGTTCACTTTACCGATGCCGCATTGCTGCAGCACGATGTCGGTCGTGTTGATGCGTCCTTCGACGTAGGGAAATTGTCCGTCGACGTGATGCACGTCGGCGAGGAGCGCGACGATTTGGTCGTGCTCCTTCGCCATGGCGGTGAGAATACCTATTTTCATGTGTGTAGATATAGATGTCGGATGCTATTCGCTGACGATTTCCTCGGCAGCCAGTTTCTTGGTGGAGAGCGAGCCGAAACCGCTCTTGCGGCGGACGAGTCGGCGCACCTTGCCTTCGAGTTCTACGTCGCCCGCACCCGTTGCTGCCACCTTTGCCACGTCGGCCTTGACGTTGATGTCGGCGTCGCCCGCACCGCTGGCTTCCATGCTGAATTGCTGGCAGCGCACCTTGGCGTCGACGTCGCCCGCTCCGCTTATCGTGAGCGTCACGTTGTCGCGTGCCTTGAGTTTCTTCATCGTCACGTCGCCCGCACCGCTCACGGCGATGTTGGCATTGCGGCAGTCGACATGGCGGAGGTCGACGTCGCCGGCTCCGCTGATAGCGATAGCGAGTGCGCCACAGGCAATGTCGTTTTCGATGTCTACGTCACCCGCTCCGCTCACGGCGATGGCGAGGTCCTCGTTCTGCGTGAGGGGCGATGTCAGATGAAAGTCGCCGGCAGCAGCGATAGCCAGTTGCTGCAGCGTGGGTGCGCTGACGTAGAGGTAGATGGCGGGCATCTTGCCGACGTTGCGTGCCTTGTCGCTGTAGCGGATGCTGAGCGTGCCGCCCTCGCGGATGCTGATGTCGTAGGCTTCCAGCACTTTCTCGTTGGCTACGGCTTTGACGTGCACGGTGTCGCTCTGCGTGAAGTAGATGTCTGCCATGCCTTCCGTCTCAATGGCGCAGACCGACGGCAGGGCGTCGCCCAGTTCGTCGTCGTAGTCGTGGATGATGACCTTGCCCCATGTCTGGGAGTCGCGCAGTTGTCGGGCTTTCCCTTCGATGTTGTCTTTCACGATGTCGCCGATTTGTTGGCTCATTTCGTTGCACGACACCATCATGCCGAGCGTGCAGCAGCCGAGCAGTGCTGCCGCCAGATGTTGGAGTTTCATACGCATTCTTCTCTATGCTTGTTGGTTGAACTTTCGCCATTCCGCCTCGACGTCCTCCATGCTGATGTGCAGTGCCTGCATGTTGGCAAAGAGTTCGGGCAGGTGGGTGTTGATGAATTCTTCGCGCCGCATGGTCTCGATGACCGCCTTGGCACCCGGGCTGACGAAGTAGCCCAGCCCTCGGCGCGTGTGGATGATGCCCTTCTGTTGCATCCATTCGTAGGAACGGACGGCAGTGTTGGCATTGACCTCCATTTGTGCTGCAAACTCGCGGACGGACGGAATGCGTTCGTCTTCGCTGTAGCGCGACTGCAGAATTTCGAGGCACAATCGTTCTGCCAACTGCAAATATATGGCTTTTCTTTCTTTAAATTCCATGTTTTAACAAATTTTGTGATGCAGGAGGGCACATTTTTTCCCTCCTGCCGTGCTTATCGGTTCAGTCGCGAAGTGACTTGCGCACGCCGGTAGCGTCGCCAAGCGTCCC
>JAFLUS010000100.1 GCA_022508685.1 Prevotellaceae bacterium
ATCTGCCTTACAAGCAGAGGGTCGGCGGTTCGAATCCGTCAACGCCCACAAGAAATAAGGAATGAAGTCGATGCTTCATTCCTTATTTCGTTACCAACCATCACAGACAAACAACAGCCATCATGCAACGAGACCAACATTGGAAAGACCGATTGGGAATGGTGTACTCCACCAATCCCGATTATGTATTTGAAACCGAAACCGACGAAACTGAAGCCACGCTGCCCGCACGGCAGCAACGATTGCGCGTCAGTATAGAACGCAGCGGACGTGGCGGTAAAGTCGTCACCCTTGTACGCGGATTTGTCGGAACCGACGACGACCTGAAGTCCTTGGGCAAACTGCTCAAGACGCGATGCGGCGTCGGAGGAAGCGCAAAAGACGGTGAAATCATCGTACAGGGCAACCTACGCGACCGCGTAGTGGAGATTCTGAAGTCGGAAGGCTATTCCGATACAAAATAGCAAACATTTGCCGAACCTCCCGCTGCAACCGCACACATGGCTTTTTCGACTAAAAAAATGTGAAATGAGCGATATTACGTGGAAAAAGTCGTATCTTTGCAGATAATTTAGGAGTATAGTACATTTTCTCTGCAACAGCAGATGTGTAATGATTGAATGAAATATGTGTAAGATTATTGCATTGGCGAACCAAAAAGGTGGGGTAGGTAAGACGACCACGACCATCAACTTGGCAGCCTCGTTGGCCACATTGGAGCAGCGCGTGCTCGTGGTCGACGCCGACCCGCAGGCGAATGCATCGTCGGGACTGGGCGTCGATATTCAAACGGTGGAGACGTCGGTCTATGACTGCATCGTCGGCACCATTCTCCATGCCAGCAATCCTTCAGAACCGCCCATTGATGCGCACGAAGCCATTTATACGACCGACATTGAGGGACTGGACATCATTCCGAGCCACATCAATCTGGTCGGTGCGGAAGTGGAGATGATTAACTTGAAACACCGCGAAATGGTGATGCGTCAGTTGCTGGAACCACTGCGGGCAGAGTACGACTACATTCTCATCGACTGCTCGCCGTCACTCGGACTCATTACGACGAACTGTCTGACGGCAGCCGATTCGCTCATCATTCCCGTGCAGTGCGAATATTTTGCCTTGGAAGGCATCAGCAAATTATTGCAAACGATTAAAATCATCAAGTCGAAACTCAATCAGAAACTGGAAATCGAAGGTTTCCTGCTCACGATGTTCGACTCGCGTCTGCGATTGGCAAACCGCATTTACGACGAAGTGAAGCGGCATTTCCAAGAGTTGGTGTTCAAGACCGTCATTCAGCGCAATGTGAAGTTGAGCGAAGCGCCGAGCCACGGCATCCCCTGCATTCTCTACGATGTCACGTCGATGGGTGCTAAAAACTACATGGCTTTGGCAAAAGAAGTGCTCGAACGCAACCAGCCCGCAACGGCAGTGCAGAGCGACAACGCATGATGTATTCCCTTAAAAACTTTGTAGAACAGTGGCAGTAAGAAAGAAATTCTCAACCATTGGGCGTGGACTCGACGCCTTGATTTCCACCGAAGATATCCGCACGGAAGGTTCGTCCACCATCAATGAAATAGATATCAGTCTGATTGACGCCAATCCGAACCAACCTCGTCGCGAATTCGATGAAGAGGCATTGCAAGAATTGGCAGACTCCATTCAGGAAATCGGCATTATCCAACCGATTACGCTGCGTCAGATGGACAGCGGCCGCTATCAGATTATTGCCGGCGAACGTCGTTGGCGTGCTTCGCAGCGTGCTCATCTCAAGACAATTCCCGCCTACATCCGTACGGCTGACGACGAAAATGTAATGGAAATGGCGCTGATAGAGAACATTCAGCGGCAAGACCTCAATGCAGTCGAAATTGCGTTGGCGTATCAGCATTTAATCGACCAATATGCTCTGACACAGGAGAAACTGTCGGAGCGCGTTGGCAAGAAACGTGCTACGGTTGCCAACTATCTTCGTTTGCTCAAACTGCCTGCGCCCGTTCAAGTGGCACTGCAAAACCATGAAATCGACACGGGACATGCGCGTGCTCTCCTTGCATTGGAAGACCCCAAGCAGCAGGTGAAACTTTTCAAGGACATTCGTCAGAAGGGATATTCCGTGCGCAAAGTAGAGGATATCATCCGTGAAATCAACGAAAATGGGCAGGCCGACACAGTACGTCGCCGCTCTCCGCGTCCCGTTCGTTCCGAAGATTATGAGCCCTTGCGCCAACGCTTGTCTGACGCGACGTCGACGAAAGTGCGCATCACGACGACGGCGAAAGGAAACGGACGGATTGTGCTGAATTTTGCAGACGCTGACGACTTGCAGCGCATCGTGAACTTGTTGGCGAAGTAGGACTATGTGCGGACTGCGACTGACATATCTGATAGGTTTGCTGTTTGTCGGCATGGGCATTCACATGGCGAATGCGCAAGACAAACCTCGGACGCAGTTGCGGCGCGAACGCACCGTGCTTTCAGCAGATTCGCTGTCTGATGCCGGTACAATCATTGTCGAAGATACCGTCGGCAAGGTGGCAGAGAAACTGACGCTTCAGTTCAGCGATTCTTTGCAAATAGATGCGGCTTCCATCGAAGTGGAAGCATGGATGCCCGACCCCAAGAAAGCCTTGTGGCTGGCCATTGTTTTTCCGGGTGGAGGGCAGATATACAACAGAAAGTATTGGAAATTGCCGCTGTTCTATGGTGGGTTCCTCGGCTGTGCATACGCCATCAACTGGAACAACACCATGTATCGCGACTATTCGCAGGCATATATTGACATCATGGATGACGACCCGAATACGAAGAGTTATGAGAATTTTCTGCCGCCGACCTATGATGTCAACAGCAATATCAATCGATTGAAGACATTGTTCAAGCGGAAGAAAGACTATTATCGCCGTTATCGCGATTTGAGTCTGTTCTGCGTCATTGGCGTCTACGCATTGTCCATCATCGATGCGTACGTCGATGCCGAACTTTCGAGTTTTGACATTAGCCGAGATTTGAGCATGAAGGTGCGTCCTTCGATTATCAACGACCGCCACCACATGGCGTTGGGCGTGGGCAATAGTCTGATGTCCAATTCGTATGGCGTTCAATGCTCCTTCAGTTTCTGACGTCGGCACCCGTAGATAGAGATAAAAGAATATTGACATAAGCATATCGAACATGAAACGAATATTGACAGCGTCGTTACTGACTGCATTTTTAACCATTCCGACATACGCGCAGAACACTTTGGTCATAGAAACCGACAGTGGAAGAAACGAAATTTTTGAATTGACCGAAGGCATGAAAGTCAGTGAAGACGAATTGCTGCGCGATTACAACAACCGCACGAACTTGGTGCCGTCAGCCTCTACGGCTCGCGACGTGTCCTATAACGACCATGTGATAGCCGACCGCCTGTCGCGCATTCCGACGATGATTGATTTGCCGTTGAATGAATTCACGCGCAAGTATATCGACACGTATAGCACACGCATGAAACGTTCCGTTTCCGTGATGCTGGGCGCATCCAATTTCTATAATCCCATTTTTGAAGAGGCGTTGGAACGCTACAATCTTCCGTTGGAACTGAAATTCCTGCCCGTCATCGAGTCCGGACTGCGTCCGAGTGCCACCTCCGGTGCAGGTGCAGCCGGCTTGTGGCAGTTGATTATGAGTACCGGCAAACGCTATGGACTTGAAATCAACACGTTGGTGGATGAACGTCGCGACCCCATCCGTTCCAGCGAGGCAGCAGCCCATTTCTTGAGCGACCTCTATCGTTCGTTTGGCGACTGGAGTCTGGCGATAGCCGCCTACAACTGCGGGCCGGGCAATGTGCAAAAGGCGTTGGCACGTGCCGGCGGCGAAAAGGGACAACACGATTTCTGGAGCATTTATCAGTATCTGCCAGCCGAAACACGCGGTTATGTGCCGGCATTCGTGGCTGCCACCTATATTATGAATTACTACTGCGAGCACGGCATTACCCCGATGAGTGCGACGTTGCCGGAAGAATCCGACACGATAGTCGTTGCCCACGATGCCCGCATGGCAGCCATTTCTTCCGTCTGCGGCGTGTCGATAGACGAATTGCGTGCGCTGAACCCGCAGTATCGTCGCGACATCGTACCCCGCAGTTATGCCGTGCGTTTGCCGGCTCATGCCATTGAGGCGTTTATTACTCAGGAAAACAAGATTTATGACCGCGTGCAACCGGAATTCGTTCCGTCCGTTGAGGACGGCGATGCCGTCGTAGAGCAGTCTGCGGAACTTGCCGACAATGCGTCGGCAGCCGTCGAGGTGACGCCCTTGGAAGTGACGGAACCGGTCGAACCTATTGCTGCTCCTGTTACCACGCCCAATCGCAACACTTATACGCGTGATACGGCGGCGAAAAACAACAAGAGCAACGCATCCAGCAGCCAAAAAAATTCGCGGCAGAAGCAACAGCGCAACGCGCCGAAGCGCGTGGAAGTGAAGAGTGGCGATTCGTTGTCGAAAATCGCCCGAAAGAACGGCACGACGGTTGAAAATCTGCGCCGTCTCAATGGTCTGAAGGGAACGACCATTCAGCCCGGTCAGAAATTGCGAGTGAAATAACGAAGAAATACCTGTGCATTATGGATGATTATGACCCCAAGGATGTTGTAGACAAGACATTGTCGCACGAAGATGTAGAAGACCAGATGGTGGAAGGTGCGTTTCAGCAACTGCTCCAGTCCTATCTCGCCAGTCCGCACCGCAAGAAAGTAGACATCATCACCAAGGCGTTCAACTTTGCCAAGCATGCCCACAAGGGTGTGCGTCGGCTTTCGGGCGAGCCCTACATCATGCACCCTTTGGCGGTAGCCCAGATTGTCTGTTCCGAAATCGGTTTGGGCAGCACATCCATCTGCTGTGCCTTGCTCCACGACGTAGTCGAAGACACCGACTACACCGTCGAGGACATCGAAAACATGTTTGGTGCGAAAATCGCGCAGATTGTCGACGGACTCACCAAAATCTCCGGCGGTATCTTTGGCGACAACGCATCGGCACAGGCAGAAAACTTCAAGAAACTCTTGCTGACGATGAGCGAAGACATCCGCGTCATCCTCATCAAGATAGCCGACCGCCTGCACAACATGCGCACGTTGGGGTCGCAAGCCAAGAACAAGCAGTACAAGATTGCCGGCGAAACGCTCTACATCTATGCGCCGCTCGCCAATCGTCTGGGACTCAATTCCGTCAAGACCGAACTCGAAGACCTCAGTTTCCGCTACGAATATCCAGCCGAGTACGATGCCATTGAGCAGAAACTGGCAAGCACCGAGGCAGAGCGCAACACCGTCTTTTCCGAATTCACAGCCCCCATTCGCGAAAGCCTCGACGCGCAAGGCTATCGCTACGAAATCAAGGCACGCGTCAAGACGCCCTATTCCATTTGGAAGAAGATGCAGACCAAGCACGTCACCTTCGAGGAAATCTACGACATACTTGCCGTCCGCATCATCTTCGACCCGACCAATCCGTTGGAAGAGCGCGACGAATGCTTCGACATCTACGTCATGATGTCGAAAATCTACAAGGCACACCCCGAACGCCTGCGCGACTGGGTCAGTTATCCCAAAGCCAACGGCTACCAAGCCCTCCACGTCACCCTCATGTCGAAGCAAGGCGAATGGATTGAAGTCCAAATCCGCAGCCGCCGCATGGACGACATCGCCGAAAAAGGCTTTGCCGCCCACTGGAAGTACAAGGAAACCACCCCGCAACTCGACAGCGAGAGCGAACTCAACAAGTGGCTCAACACCATCAAGGAAATCCTCGACGACCCGCAACCCGACGCGATGGACTTCCTCGACACCATCAAACTCAACCTCTTCGCTTCCGAAATCTTCGTCTTTACACCCAAAGGCGAAATCCGCACCCTGCCCGCAGGCAGCACCGCCCTCGACTTCGCATTCTCTATCCACACCGTCGTCGGCAGCCACTGCATCGGAGCGAAAGTCAACCACAAACTCGTCTCTATCAGCCACAAACTCAAGAGTGGCGACCAAGTTGAGATTCTCACAAGCAAGCAGCAACGCGTCGAACGTTCATGGCTCAACATCGCCACCACCGCGAAAGCCACTACCAAAATCGTCGCCATTCTGCGCAAGCAAGACCGCGAGGCACGCAAACTCGGCGAAGACCTTCTGACCGACTTTCTCAAGAAGCACGACATGGTGCGCAACACCGCCACCATCGACAAACTCTGCCGACTCCACCACATGGAACGCCCCGAAATGCTCTTCACCGCCATCGGCGACAAGCATATCAAACTGGGCGATGCCGACCTCGACTATCTGCGCGAAAAGACCAACAGCGGAGGGTGGAAACGCCTCTTCTCCTTCGGACGCAAGTCGAAGAACGGCAAAGAGAAGAAAATCGAGAAATTCGTCGTCGACAAGAATTTCGACCGCAAGAAAGTCCTGCAACTCACCGAGTCCACCATTCAGACGAAATACACCCTCAGCGAATGTTGCAAACCCATTCCGGGCGACCCCGTCATGGGATTTATCGACGACCAGAACCACATCGTCATCCACAAACTGCAGTGCCCCATTGCCGCCCGTCTGAAAGCCAATCGCGGCAACCGCGTCTTGGCAGCCCAGTGGAGCATGGGACGCACCATGCTCTTCCCCGTGGAAATCCTCATCGAAGGGCTCGACAAAATGGGTCTGCTCAACAAAATGACGCAAGTCATCTCCGAGCAACTCAACGTCAACATGCACAAACTCGTCGTAGAATGCAACGACGGCATCTTCGAATGCCACATCTCCCTGTTCGTCTACGACACCACCCAAGTCGACACCCTCATCTCCAACCTCCGCCAACTGCCCGACATCACCAGCGTCAGCCGCATCTAAATTGATACCGATTGTTTTTGCAGATTTTCGATTGAAAAGTGAATTTGCAAAGTATTCTTGCCGTCAATCCGTCAAGATTGCGCTGCTATGACATGCTCAATCTGTAT
>JAFLUS010000101.1 GCA_022508685.1 Prevotellaceae bacterium
CGCACTCTGACACTTTGCACATCGCACTCTACAAACTCGTGTATCGCACTCTGCAACTTTGTGTTCTTCGGAGCAAAACTCCGTCGTATGCGGAGGAAATTTACGTATTCTTCGGAAAAGAAACAAGTGTGTCGCATAGGGTATTCCTATGCGACACACATATCATTACTGCGTTAATGTCGAACCACTGCTAAATGAAAGACGATGGTGCCTCGCATTTATCGGACAAATTGTCCGGTAGGTAGTTGATATTGGGCTGTACGTAGACCTTTGCTGCTGACGGTAATGGTGGCTGGTTTCGTCGGGTCAGTGACTTCGACGGCGAGGACGAGAGCACCATTGAAGGCATGCATGGAAGGTTCGGTGAAAGGTTCCAAACTGGTGGGGTCACCATTGCACATGCCTTTGAAACGTGCACCGCCGCTGACGGAAACGCGCAGAAGATTGTCGGCTTGCGGACAGGCATAGCCGTCGTTGTCGACGATGCGGGCCGTGAGGAACAGCATGTCACCTGCGTCCACGGGCATCAGTGAGAGCGGCATGATGGAGAATTCGCCATTGACGACATCGGTGAGTTCATCGTTGAGTGCAAGCGTGACGGCTGCGGGAGCATCGGCAGTATGCAAGGTGCGACGACCGCGTTCTTGTCCGTTTTCATCATAGACGACAACTGCGACCTCGCCGGGTTGGTAAACGACGTTATCCCAACGCAGACGATAGCGGTTGAGCAACGTGTCGTTTTCGGCAGTGATGGCGGTGTAGGGAATGGAGTTGTCTTTGCTGATGCGTCCTTGACTGACGCCATTGACAAAGAGTTCGGCTGTCGGATAGTTGGTGTAGCAGTAGACGGGCGTGGTTTGTCCCTCACGGCCGTTCCACGTCCAGTGCGGCAGCAAGTGGATGGTTTCGGCTTTTGGATTCCAATGCGAACGATAGAGCCAATAGCGGTCTTTGGGCAGCCCGGCAAGGTCGAAGATGCCGAAATAACTGCTGCGAGATGGCCAATAGGTATCATAAGGCGTAGGTTCACCAAGATAGTCGAAGCCCGTCCACACGAATTCGCCAATCACCCACGGATTGTCGTCTTGCCAAGCCCAATCTTCATCGGGGAGGTTGCTCCACGAACAGGATTCGACGTCGTAACCACTGCACTGTCCGTCGTCATAGGCATGACTCTTGCGAGGAACAACGGGAAATTTGTAGACGCCACGGCTGGAGATGGTAGATGCGGTTTCGCTGCCGAGCAGAAAACCATGGCGTAAGCGTTGATAGGCTGCTTCGTAGCGAGGAAGACGATAATTCACACCGGGAATATCGAGCACTTGTGCATAGCCGGTGGCAATGGCGTTGTCGATGCGGTCCATGCCTGCCGTAACGGGACGCGTGGGGTCGAGGTGGTGGACGAGGTTCTGCATCCGGCGCGTCATGGCATTGCCTTCGGTGCTTCCCTGTTCGGGAATTTCGTTGCCGATAGACCACATGACGATGGAAGGATGGAGGCGATTGGCTTCAACCAGATTGGTGAGGTCGCGTTCCCACCATTGGTCGTAGAAACGAGCATATCCATTCTTACACTTGGGGTAACGCCACATGTCGAAACTTTCAGCCATGACCATCATGCCGAGGGAGTCGCAGAGTTCCATCTGCCATTGCGACGGCATATTGTGGCTGGTGCGGATGGCATCGCATCCCATTTCCTTCAAGAGGCGGAGTTGGCGCAAGAGCGCACTGCGGTGAACTGCTGCTCCGAACATACCGAGGTCGTGATGCAGACACACGCCCTTGATTTTGCGCGTTTTCCCATTGAGGCAGAAACCATTCTGTTCTGACACTTGCACGGTGCGGATGCCGTATTTCACGGTCTTTTCGTCGACCACGCGGTCACCTTCCATCAGTTGCACGGTAAGTTCGTAGAGTTTTGGCGTTTCGGGCGTCCACGGCGTAATGCGGTTGAGCGTAAACAAATGGGTAGCATTGTTTCCGGTGAACGGAACTGTACAGGTTTCGCCGTTGGTCGTGAACGTAACGGTGGTCGCTTGCGACGGCTTTGTGCAAGATACGGAGAAACGCACATCGGCGGATGTCTGGCTGTCGGCAATCGTCTCCGTAACGGCATTGATGCTCCATTCACTGATGGCTTGTTCGTTGGTCGTTATCAGTTTGACAGGACGATACAGACCGGCACCCGGATACCAACGGCTGCTTTCTTCCACATTTTGCAGACGAACGGCGAGGGTGTTCGCTTTGCCGTCCGTATGGATATAAGGCGTAATGTCGACAATGAATGCCGAATAGCCGTATTTCCATTCGCCTGCCAATTGTCCGTTGACATACACTTGCGGTTCGGACATGGCACCATCGAAATTGAGCAAAGCACGTTGACAACCTTTTTCCACTGTAAACTGCGTGCGGTACCACCCCACTCCAATCCATGGCAGTGAACCGCTACGGCCAGTCTTTTCCGTGGCTTCAGTTTCGCCGTTCTGCGTAATGGCGACCGTTTGCTTGTCGATGTCTTTGTCGAAAGGTCCAGCGATAGCCCAATCATGAGGAACGGACACGGTTTGCCACTTGCTGTCGTTGCAGCGTTCAGCAGCATTCTCCGTGCGGTCAGTGTGCGAGAATTTCCAACCATGTTCCAAATAGCGTTCCGTGCGCTGTGCATTGAGCATAAAGGGAAACAGCGCGAGTAAGGTCAAAATGTATTTCATAAAAGTAGTCAGTTTATTCCGTTTTTCTATTGGCAATAAGGTGTTCGTAGAATTCGGTCGGCGTCATTCCTTCTGGAATCACGTCGTGAAGTACTGTGCCGACGGCATCAGGGTTGGTGTCCCATGCTTTTTTCAACCACGTGACACACTCGGCATATTTTTGCAAATTGAATTTTGCTAATGCCATGTAGGCATAGCCGTAACTGCGGTTGGGGAAAGGTACATCGTCGGGAATTGCCACAGCCTTTGTCAGTACTTTCTCTGCCGTTTCCGTATAGCCGTAGGTCAAGAACGCAGCAGCCATCTCGACAACGAATGAAGGCGAGAATTTGGTGATGTCCATGACAATGGCGTAGCATTTGATGGCTTCTTCAAACCGATTGGTAGCCAACAGCAATGCGCCTTTGAGCATGAGAAATTCAGGATAGACATTGCTGTCCACCTTCATGGCTCGGTCCAATAGTTCCATTGCCTTTGCATAGCAACCACATACATAGTAGGGTTCGGCTATATCGAACATCGACCATGATTTCTCTTCCGGTTCCAAATCCTGCTGCTCTATGTACTTCGCTGCTATATCCAAATGAGGAATGGCAGCCTCGCGTTGGTTCATGTTGATGAGACAATAGGCAATTGATTGTTCCAAAGAGCGTGAATCGGCAACAAGCGGATGGCATTTTTGAAAAATATCCAAAGCATCCTGCCACCGTTGGAGCGTATAGAGGCAATGCCCTTTGAGGGTTAAGGCATCTGTGTCGTCAGGATTGATGGCCAATGCAAATTCCAACGAATTCAGACATTCATTCGTATCACCCAACATGTGTTGTGCGGCTGCCAACACCGTCCATCCACCTTGAATGTAAGGATTGTCGTCCAACAATTGGGTAAAAACCAGCACACATTCTTCAGCGAGATTTTCATCACGGACAATGTCAGCCAACGCCAAGTCTGCATCGTATTGTCCCAATGGCGAAAACGCATCGACGTAGCGATGTACCCATTTCTTCAGCATCTGCTGATTGGGGCATGGTGCCAATTCAACGATGGACATAATGACGTGGATATAGGCATCGCGTGCCTGATTCTGCGGATTGTCGTCTTCGTATTCTGGCTCGTCCTCATCTTCGTCGTCGAAAGTGTCAGGCATGGTGCTGTTCACCCACGCTTCGAAAAGGATATCGGCACGTGGTATGTCATTCTCAACGGCGTATGCCAATTGCGCCTGCAGATAGAGCACGTCGCTATTGTCTTCCACCCTCAGTTGGTTGACCAATGCGGCAGCCTCGTCAAACTGACGGAGATATATCAGTACACCTGCCATCACACTCTTCAGCACATCGTCGTCGGGATGCAACTGCAATCCCTGCTTCACGGCCTTGAGTGCTTTCTTCGGTTTGCCGTCGCTGAGGTAGTAGTCGCTGATGTCCATATAGTCATCCGAATCGAAATAGCAGATGCTCCCCTCGCGTTGTTTGGCTTCATAACGCCGCAATATACACTTGAATTCTTTGGAATCAAAATACTTCATTGTGCAAATGGATGTGCTTTGTCTGAGAATGAATGACGACGATGGCGAACTTTACTTGTTCAGTTTCGCCCAATTGTCTTTCAAACCGACGGTGCGGTTAAATACGAGATGGTCGGGAGTGGAATCGGGATCTACGTTGTAGTAACCGATGCGTTGGAATTGCAAATAGTCGAGCGGTTTGCAGTTTGCTACCCATTTCTCCACATACGCTTGCGTATTGATTTCAAGGCTGTTTGGATTGAGGAACGGACGCATGGCATCGATTCCGCGCACTCCGTCGTGCTCATCGCTGTAACGTTTGATTTCGTCGCGTGGATTCTCCACCATCCACAGGCGATCGTAGTTGCGCACTTCCGCCTGCAGGCAGTGATTGCAAGCCACCCAGTGGATGGTTGCCTTCACCTTGCGGTTGGATTCGGGCATACCGCTCTTCGTCTGTGGGTCGTATTCGGCATAGATTTCCTCGATTTCGCCCGCTTCGTTCTTTTTCACACCTGTACATTTAATAATATAGGCGTTTTTCAGGCGCACTTCCCGTCCGATGCTCAGTCGGAAGAATTTCTTGGGAGCATCCTCCATAAAGTCATCGCGCTCTATCCACAATTCTCGGGCAAACTCAATGGTGTGCGTGCCGTCGGCTTCGTTTTCGGGATTGTTCACCGCTACCAATTCTTCCACTTGGTCGGCGGGATAGTTGGTCAGCACCAATTTGACGGGATTCACCACCGCCGACACGCGCTGTGCTCGCTTGTTCAGGTCTTCGCGAACGGCAGATTCCAGCAACGCCATTTCGTTGAGCGCGTCGAATGTGGTATAGCCGATTTTATTGATGAAATTGATGATGCTCTCGGGACTGTATCCACGACGGCGGAAACCACAGATAGTGGGCATACGGGGGTCATCCCATCCCTTCACCACGCCCTCCTGCGTCAGGATGAGCAGATTGCGCTTCGACATCAGCGTGTGCGTCAGATTTAGTTTATTGAACTCAATCTGACGGGGGCGGTTGTCGTTCAGCGGTTCTTTGCCTCGTGTCTGCTTCAACCAATCGACGAACAAGTCGTAGAGCGGTCGGTGACTCACAAATTCCAATGTGCAGATGGAATGGGTCACGCCTTCGAAGAAGTCGCTCTGTCCGTGAGTATAGTCGTACATGGGATAGGCATTCCAGCGATTGCCCGTGCGGTCGTGGGGCATATTCAGCACACGGTACATGATGGGGTCGCGGAAGTGCATATTGGGGCTTGCCATATCGATTTTCGCACGCAGCACCATACGTCCGCGTTCCACCGTTCCCGAGTTCATCAGTTCAAACAGACGCAGATTTTCTTCTACCGGTCGGTCGCGATAGGGGCTGTTCGTTCCAGGCTGCGTGGGCGTACCCTTCTGTGCAGCGATTTCTTCGCTCGTCTGTTCGTCCACATATGCTTTTCCCTGCTTGATGAGTTCGACTGCCAAATCCCACAATTGTTGGAAGTAGTCGCTGGCGTAGTAGACATTCGCCCACTTGAAGCCCAACCACTCGATGTCACGCTTGATAGCCTCGATATATTCGTCGTCCTCCTTTTGCGGATTGGTGTCGTCCAAGCGCAGGTTACATTCGCCGCCATATTTTTGAGCAATGCCGAAGTCGATGGCAATGGCTTTGGCATGTCCGATGTGCAGATAGCCGTTGGGTTCAGGAGGAAATCGTGTTTGCAGTTTTCCACCGTTCTTTCCTTCGGCAAGATCTTTTTTCACGATTTCTTCCACAAAGGAGATAGATTCCTTCTTCACGTCCTCTGTGCCTTGTTGCATGTTGTCTGTATTCATTTCTTTATATTGTATGAGTTAATTCGGTTATGCGATGGGGTGTTCCATTTCCTTTTTGAGGAAGGTCGCTGTGAATCCTTTGCCCGAGCGAGCCACTTCGTCGGGCGAACCGGTAACGACGATTTCACCACCTCGTCGTCCTCCGTCGGGGCCCATGTCGATGATATGGTCGGCACACCGGATGACATCCATGTTGTGTTCGATGACAATGACCGTGTTGCCTTTATCCACCAATCGACGCAGCACGTTGAGCAACGCCTGTATGTCGGCGAAATGCAGTCCGGTGGTAGGTTCGTCAAGGATGAACAGCGTCTTGCCCGTGTCTCGTCGTGCGAGTTCGGTAGCAAGTTTCACGCGCTGGCTTTCTCCTCCGGAAAGCGTGGTGCCGGGTTGTCCCAATTTGATATATCCCAATCCGACGTCTTGCAACACTTTGACTTTTTGCAATATATGCGGTTGGTTCTCAAAGAATTCCACGGCTTCATTGATGGTCATGTTGAGCACGTCGGCTATGTTCTTGCCTTTGAACCTCACTTCGAGGGTGGCTCGGTTGTAGCGTTGTCCGTGACAGGCTTCGCAGGGCACTTGAATATCGGGCAGCAAGTGCATCTCGATGGTTTTGTATCCGTTTCCACTGCAAGTTTCGCAGCGTCCTCCCTTGACGTTGAAGGAGAATTGCCCGGGGCGATAGCCTCGCATTTTGGCTTCAGGAATTTCGACGAACAGTGTGCGGATGTCACTGAAGATGCCTGTATAGGTGGCAGGGTTGGAGCGTGGCGTACGTCCGATGGGCGATTGGTCGACACTGATGACTTTATCGATGTGTTCAATACCTTCAATGGCAGTATATGGCAGCGGCTGACGCAAACTGCGATAGAATTTCTGCGAGAGGATAGGTTGCAGCGTATCGTTAATGAGAGTTGAT
>JAFLUS010000102.1:0-2400 GCA_022508685.1 Prevotellaceae bacterium
GTGGCGTTGTTGCGGCTTTGTGCGTAGTTTTCAAGCGTCTGCTTGGTGCGGTCGCTTAATCGGTTGAAAATAAATTGATAAGTTGGTTCGGCTCCACGGATGATGTAAGGGGTGAGGAAGGTTGTGATGACGCTGACGGCGACGACGATGGGGTAGAGGGACGAATCGGTAACGCCGAGCGTTTGTCCCAATCCGGCGATAATGAAAGCGAATTCGCCAATCTGAACAAGTGAAAATCCGGTTTGGATGGCGATTTTCAGCGATTGTCCGGATAATAGCGTGCCGATGCCGGCAAATGTGATTTGACCGAGGATGACGACGAGGGTAATCAGAAGAATGGGAAGCCAGTGTTGTGCCAATTGTCCGGGGTTAATCATCATGCCGACAGAGACGAAGAAGATGGAGCCGAAGATGTTCTTCACGGGTGCGATGAGATGTTCGATGCGTTCGGCATCGAGTGTCTCAGCCAATACGCTGCCCATGACGAAGGCTCCGAGTGCGCTGCTGAAGCCGGCGCTGGTGGCAAGCAGCACCATGCCAAGACAGAGTCCGACGGAGAAGATGGTGAGGGTTTCGTCGTTGAGATGGCGTCGGAATTTTCTCAGGAAGAGGGGAAGGAGGGCAATGCCGGTGACGAACCAAAAGACGAGGTAGGCTGCGAGTTTGCCGATTTGCAGCAGCAGTGCTCCGCCTTCGAATGATTGGCTGGTTGCCACAGAGGAGAGCAATACCATGAGGATGACAGCAAAGAGGTCTTCGACGACGAGAATGCCGAAACATATCTTTGCAAACATGCGGTTGCGCAGTCCCATGTCGTCGAGTGCCTTGAAAACGATGGTGGTGCTCGACATGCAGAGCATGCCGCCAAGGAAGAGCGCGTTCATCGAGTTCCATCCGCACAGCCGACCGGTGAGAAATCCCAATGCCATCATGCCGATGACAATCGTACTGGCTGCTATGATAGCGGTGCTGCCGATTTGCAGCAACTTCTTGAACGAGAATTCCAATCCGAGTGCGAACAGCAGAAAGAGTACGCCGATTTGCCCCCATGTATCTACACTTTCTTCGTTGCTGACCCACGATTCGCCTAATACGTATGGACCGACGAGGATGCCGGCAACGATGTAGCCGAGAACAACGGGTTGTTTCAATAATTTGAACAGCAGGCTAGTGAGGCCTGCTGTAAGCATGATGATGCAAAGGTCATGTATCATGGGGGACTGCGATTGCGGTGTTATCGTTTGCCGTACATTTGCTCGTAGTAGTGCTGGTAGTCACCCGACGTGACATTTTCAAGCCATGCTTGATGGTCAAGGTTCCAACGGATGGTGCGCACAATGCCTTCTTTGAACGACGTTTCGGGCAACCATCCGAGTTCTGCATGGATTTTGGAAGGATCGATGGCGTATCGGCGGTCGTGTCCGAGGCGGTCGGTGACGAACGTGATGAGGGATTCGTTAATCCATGAAATGTCGATGTCGTCAACGGAAACGGGGGCAGCATCGGGATGAGTCAGACTGACTTTCTTATAAAGGCGTTCGCGATAGGCGGGCTCTTGCTCCATGATGTCATGGATGGTCAGAATGACGAGTTTCACGATTTGCAGATTGGTGTGCTCGTTGTGTCCTCCGACGTTGTAGACTTCACCGCTACGGCCGTTGCGCACAACAAGTTCGATGGCTTTGCAGTGGTCTTCGACATAGAGCCAGTCGCGTACGTTGCTGCCGTCGCCATAGACAGGGAGCGACTTTCCATGGAGAATGTTGTTGATGATGAGCGGAATGAGTTTTTCCGGGAAATGATAAGGGCCGTAGTTGTTGCTGCATCGCGTGATGGTGGTCGGCATGTGGTAGGTGTCATGATAAGCCATGACGATGAGGTCGGCACCGGTCTTCGATGCGCTGTAGGGGCTGTGGGGAGACAGGGGAGTCTGCTCCGTGAAATAGCCTTCAGCACCTAACGAACCATAGACTTCGTCGGTAGAGACTTGATGGTAGCGCACGCCTTCGCGCCATGTGGGATAGCCTTGTTCGTCCTTGCCTGTGACCCAATGCTTGCGTGCGACATCGAGAAGATTCTGCGTACCCAGTATGTTGGTTTGCAAGAAGAGTTGCGGAGTTTCAATTGAGCGGTCGACATGACTTTCGGCTGCAAAGTTGACAACGTAGTCGAAATTGTATTGGTTGAAAAGTTGCTCAACCAATTGCGTATCGCAGATGTCGCCTCTGTGGAAGAAACAACGCTTGTCATCAATGTCATCAGAAATTGTGTGGAGATTGCCAGCATAGGTAAGCGCATCGAGAATGACGATGCGAATGTCGTTGTAGGTTTTCAGCAGATGTTTGATGTAATTGGCGCCGATAAAACCTGCTGCGCCGGTAACGAGATACGTTTTCATGT
>JAFLUS010000102.1:2500-4775 GCA_022508685.1 Prevotellaceae bacterium
TTGACGGCAATCGTGAAGATGCCTGCGTCGACGGCAGAACGGATACCGAGCGGTGCGTTTTCGACGACAATGGCTTGATAGGGCGAAAGTGCAGGCTGTGCGGCCTTCTGCAATCCCATGAGATAGGGTTCGGGATGGGGTTTGCCATAGCGAACATCATGGGCTGTTACCATTTGCTTGGGATTGAAAATCTGCGGAAAGGCAGAGTCCAATCGTTGCAGAAGCGAGGTTTGTCCGCTTCCTGTCACGACGAGTGGAGTAATATCAGCCGCAACAATCTGCCGAAGCAAGGAGAGCGCACCGGTCATGGGAGCAGGTTCCGGACATTCGTTGAACAGTGCACTTTTGTAAGCATAGATTTCTTTCGCTGTCTCATCGCTCACTTCGTAGCCCCGTTCGCGCAGGCTAATCGCATTGATAGTACTTTTGCCCGTTCGTCCTTCGTTCTGATACACTTCCTCTGCGGTGATGTGGAGACCATAATGCGTCATGGTCTCTTGCCAGCAATGGGCGTGATTCTTCATAGAATCGAAGAGCACACCGTCCATATCGAACAGGACGGCGCGCAAATCAATTCGAGCGTATGAATGTTGTTGAAGATATTGCTGTATTGCCGTGGCAAACATTACTGCAGACGTTCTTGGATGGCTTTACTTTCGGCCTCGTAACCGGGCTTATTCAGCAATGCAAACATATTGCGCTTGTAGTCTTCAACACCGGGTTGATTGAACGGATTGACACCCAGCACAAGACCGCTGACACCGCAAGCCTTTTCGAAGAAATAGATGAGCGCACCGATGTTGTAGGCATCCAATCGTTCGATGCAAATGCGAATGTTGGGCACACCACCATCTACATGGGCTAACTGAGTGCCCAATTCTGCCATGTGGTTTACTTCGTCAATACGTTTTCCGGCAAGGAAATTGAGTCCATCAAGGTTTTCATCATCAGAAGGTACAGCCAATGTATGTTCGGGACGTTCAACGCTGATGACCGTTTCGAAGATGGTGCGTTCGCCATCCTGAATCCATTGACCCATGGAGTGGAGGTCGGTGGAGAAATCCACTGCTGCAGGGAAGATGCCTTTACCATCTTTGCCTTCGCTCTCTCCGTAGAGTTGCTTCCACCATTCGTTCATGTAGTGTAGTTTGGGCTGGAAGTTCACGAGGATTTCAATTTTCTTACCTGCTTGGTAGAGCACGTTGCGAATGGCAGCATATTGTGCACAGAGGTTTTGGTCGAACGGCACATCTACAGCCGTGGCTTTCTCCATGTCACGTGCACCTTGCACCAATGCGTCGATGTCGAATCCTGCACATGCGATGGGGAGCAAACCGACAGGAGTGAGGACAGAGAATCGTCCGCCAACATTGTCGGGAATGATGAACGACGTATAGCCTTCTTTATCAGCCGTAGTGCGTGCAGCACCTTTCTTGGCATCCGTAATGGCAACAATGACTTTGCGAGCCATTTCCTTACCGCGCTCTTCTTCGCATAGGCGTTTGAGCAGACGGAACGTAATGGCAGTTTCAGTCGTCGTTCCCGATTTTGAAATGTTGATGACACCGAAGCGTTTTCCGTGCAAATAGTCAATGAGTTCGCTCAAATAGTCCTCGCCAATATTGTTGCCAGCAAACAAGATGCGTGGATTATTGTCTGCTTTGAGCCACGAAAACGAGTCGCCTAATGCTTCGAGTACGGCACGTGCACCGAGGTAACTTCCGCCGATACCTGCTACAACGATGGCTTCGCAATGTTCGCGCAGTGTTTGTGCACAGGCTTTGATGTCTGCCAACAGTTCTGTAGTCAGTCCTGTGGGAAGATGTAACCAACCTAAAAAATCGTTTCCGGCACATGTTCCTGCTTCCAATGCGTTCATTGCAGCCATTACTTGCGGTTCCAATGCTTTCATGGCATCGGGTGCGACAAAGCAGGTTGCCTTTGTCAAATCAAGAGTCATTTGCTTCATGATGCTTTCTATTTATTGATATGTGAATATATTCTGTTGTTTATCGCAGTGAATCTGCTAAAATTTTAATTTCCACCGAAGGCGAGATGCGTTCGTAAAGGATGTTGTACACCGCATCGAGAATTGGCATATTGACATGGAGGTGCCGATTGATTTCTTTCAGACACTTTGTGCCATAATATCCTTCGGCTATCATCTCCATTTCCAATTGTGCCGTTTTGACGGAATAGCCTTTACCTATCATCGTTCCAAACATGCGATTACGCGAAAAATTGGAATACATCGTCACGAGCAAGTCACCCATGT
>JAFLUS010000102.1:4875-6944 GCA_022508685.1 Prevotellaceae bacterium
AACATGCGATTACGCGAAAAATTGGAATACATCGTCACGAGCAAGTCACCCATGTACACGGAATCGCTGATACTCCGTTCTTCCGGTTCAATCACATGCAGGAAACGACTCATTTCCTGCACTGCATTGGCAACCAATACAGCATGGAAATTGTCGCCATATTTCAAGCCGTTGCAGATGCCGGCAGCAATGGCATAGACGTTTTTCAACACGGAACTGAATTCAATACCTTCAATATCTGTGCTGACACTTGTCTTCACGGATTTGCACGACAGTAAATCGGCTATCAATTCTGCGTGAGCGAGATTCTTACATCCTGCCGTCAGATAGCACAAGCGGTCAAGCGCCACTTCTTCAGCATGGGAAGGTCCTCCGATGCAGACCACATTTTCTTCAGGGATACTGAATGCACGCTGAAAATAGCGTGAGATGGTAATGTTGTCATCAGGAACAATACCCTTAATGGCTGTCGCAATCAACTTATTACGCAGATTGGTTCGCAATTTTTTCAAATGACTTTTCAAATAGGGAGATGGAGTAACGAAGATGAGCGTATCTGCATTCTTCACCACCTCGTTGATGTCGCTTGAAAAACGGATGCGTTCTATGTCAAAATGCAATCCCGTCAGATACACAGGATTGTGTCCTAATCGCTGAAATTCTTCGATACGGTCATCCCTGCGGATATACCATTCGATGCTATCTTCGTGATGAAGCACAATTTTGGCAATGGCTGTAGCCCAACTGCCACCACCCATAATTGCTACTCGTCCACACGTGTTGAATTGCATGACAAATTTCTATTTAATGACAATTGCTCAACAAGCGGTTGGAAATTATTGGTCACAATGACCGATACCCTGAATGATTTGAGCCAATTCGTCAACGCTCGGTTTACGAATGTCCAACTTGTATTTCTTCAGGATTTCGCCAATCTGTTGTTGTACCTTCTGCGCGTTCACGCCTGCCAAATCTGTGACGAGATAATATCCCGCTTTCTGCAGAACGGGGACAATGTCTGCCTCAAAACCGATTTCTACAAATTTTTCCACGCTATCCTTCGGAACTTTCTTCTCCGGTTTCATCTGAGGGAAAAACAGCACTTCTTGAATCGTAGTTTGTCCGGTCATCAGCATCACCAACCGGTCGATACCGATACCGATACCGCTGGTGGGAGGCATACCATATTGGAGAGCACGCAGAAAGTCTTGGTCAATAATCATGGCTTCATCATCGCCTTTGTCCGCCAGTTTCATCTGCTCAACGAAACGTGCTTCTTGGTCAATCGGGTCGTTCAGTTCCGAATATGCGTTCGCCAACTCCTTGCCATTGACCATCAATTCAAATCGTTCCGTCAATCCGGCTTTACTCCGGTGCATTTTCGTCAGCGGTGACATTTCAACGGGATAGTCAGTGATGAATGTCGGTTGGATGAATGTATTTTCACAGGTTTCGCCAAAGATTTCGTCAATCAATTTGCCTTTACCCATCGTTTCGTCCACTTCGATATGGAGTGCCTTTGCCACGTCCCGGATTTCAGCCTCCGTCATTGATGTCAAATCGTAGCCAGTCTTCTCTTTGATAGCGTCCAAGATGGGCAAACGACGATAAGGAGCCTTGAACGAAATGGTTTTGCCATCCACCACTGTTTCAGGTTTGCCATTGACGGCAATACAAATCTTTTCCAACAACTGTTCCGTAAACGACATCATCCAGTTGTAATCCTTGTATTGCACGTACAATTCCATACAAGTGAATTCCGGATTATGTGTGCGGTCCATACCTTCGTTACGGAAGTTTTTACCGATTTCATACACACCTTCAAATCCACCGACAATCAAACGCTTCAAGTAAAGTTCCGTCGCAATACGCATATACATATCCGTATTGAGTGCATTGAAGTGCGTGATGAACGGCCGTGCCGAAGCACCGCCCGCAATGGTCTGCAGAGTGGGCGTTTCCACTTCCGTATATCCAGCTTCATCCAACACGTTTCTCAATGTTTTCAGCACGGTAGCCCGCTTCAAGAAAGTATCTTTTACACCTTTGTTGACAACGAGGTCTACATA
>JAFLUS010000103.1 GCA_022508685.1 Prevotellaceae bacterium
TTCGGTTCACCAAATGGCGCCTTTGGCTCGGAGATTTTGGTGAAATCGGATTTTGTATTGCTCTTTCTTGTTCATCTTTGACATTATTCGTAAATTTGCGCGAAGTTGATATTTATGCAGGGCAAGGTGCAGCATGAAAGATAGAAATATACAATATGAAGTGACGGCGGTGCAGAGTGGGATTGCTGCGGACGGACAAGTGCAATTGCCGTATTCCAAAAGTTTGTGCAATCGTGTGCTGACGATTGATGCGTTGTCATGGATGTCGTCAGGACGGATTGACGGCGGATGGTGTCGGCGGTTGGCTGATGGCAGTGGGGTGATTGATGTACATTCGGATTTGCTGTGCGACGATACGCAAGCGATGCTGAATTGGTTGCAAAGTGCTGATGTGCAGACGAATGGTGGAAGTGAAGGCGTAGAAACGAAAGTGGTTGATATTGGTGCTGCGGGTACGGCGATGCGTTTTTCTACGGCTTTGCTGACGTTGCTTCAAGGTGAAGTGGTGATTACGGGGTCGGCACGGATGCGTGAACGACCGATTGCGATTTTGGTGGATGCGTTACGTAGTTTGGGTGCCGATATTGCGTATGTGGAGCAGGAAGGCTGTCCGCCGTTGCGAATTCGTGGTTATGCACTCGACTCCGATGGACGTCCTCGGATGCAAGGTGGGAATGTGACGTTGTCGGGCAGTGTCAGTTCGCAGTATATTTCGGCATTGCTGATGATTGCGCCGATGTTGCCGAAGGGCTTGCGTCTGCAGTTGACGGGAGAAGTGATTTCGCGTCCTTACATTGATATGACGTTGCGCGAAATGGAACGTGCCGGTGCACGTGCCGGGTGGACGGATGAGCGCACGGTGGTGGTGGAACCGGTGCCGTATCGTCGGGAGAAGCCTCTGTCGATAGAACGTGACTGGACTGCTGCGAGTTATTGGTTTGAGGTCGTGGCGCTGGCAGGGCAGTCATTGCGCGAACTTCGTTTGCAAGGATTGTGTGCCGACAGCAGTCAAGGTGATGTAGCCGTGCATCATATCTTTGAGCAGTTGGGTGTTGAAACGGAATTTTTGTGCGACGAAAGCGATACGGTTGTGTTGCGTCCGAGTGGCAAGGTTGTCGAACGCTTGGAATGGGATTTCACACCTACGCCCGATTTGGCGCAGACGATTGCCGTAACATGTTGTATGTTAGGTGTTCCGTTTCGCTTTGTCGGTGTGCAGAGTCTGCGCATCAAGGAAACCGACCGCATGGCTGCGCTGCAAGCCGAATTGGCAAAATTGGGTTATGTATTGAAAACGGGCGAAGGCGAAATGTCGTGGGACGGCAGCCGTTGTGAACCACAGGCGTTGCCCGTGATAAAGACATACAAAGACCACCGCATGGCGATGGCGTTTGCGCCCTGTGCATTGACGTTGGGGTGCGTGCGTATTGAGGATGCGATGGTGGTAACGAAGTCCTATCCGCATTTTTGGGAACAAATGCGGAGGTTGGGTTTCGGTGTAAACGATATTTCACAATTATGATATATTTGGTATTTGGATTATTGGCATTGGGTGCGCTCGCCATGCTGGCAGGTTGGTTGCGCAACCGGCGGTTGAAGCGGCAGTTGGAACGTGGCGAGATTGCGGAATTGCCATCTGTCAGTCAAGTGGAGGACATGGAGTGCTGCGGACAGCATGAAGTGTGCGAAAAAGACAGTTTGTTGGCAGCCTTAAGCCGCGAAATCGAATACTACAACGACGAAGAATTAGACCGTTTCCGCGGGCGTTCGGGCAGCGACTATTCGGAAGAAGAGTGTGAAGAATTCCGCGAAGTGTTCTACACCATGCGCGATGACGAAGTGGCAGGATGGGTGCGCAGTCTGCAACTGCGTAGCCTTGAGTTGCCCGACGATGTGAAGGACGAGGTGCTGATGGTGGTCGGCGAACGCCGACAATAGCGCGTGTGCAGCATACTAAAAACGATGATTTTCCGTTATTTCAATGAGAATAGAAACCACAGAGATTGCACTGATTTGACACGGTCATTTGTACGTTTCGGCAGATTCATGCTGTGTGTGCTGGCGGTGCTCGCAGCAGGTGCGTGTTCGACCAAGAAGAATACGGCACTGACGCGTCGTGTGCAATCGTTCAAGGCTCGCTACAACACATATTATAATGGTCACCTTGCCTACAAAGACGGCGTGGAAGCACAGCATACGGGCAACCGCGACAACTATACGGAACTCATTCCGCTCTTCATGACAAGCAATAAGGCGACCATTGCGCTCGGTGGTGCAAATTTCGACCGCGCCGTCGAGAAGTGTCAGAAGACGATTAAGCAACACAGCATTACGAAGCGACCCGAATGGAACAGCAACAAGTCGAAGACGGCAAAAGACCGCATTTGGCTCAGCCAAAAGGAATACAATCCGTTCCTCTACAAAGCATGGTTCCTCATGGGCGAATCGCAATTTCGCAAAGGCGACTACATGGAAGCCGCGTCGACCTTCGCCTACATTCAGAACCTCTTTTTCTCCAAACCCGACATCGTGGCACGTGCCCGCCTGCTCGAAGCCAAGTGCTATGCTGAACTCGATTGGATTTATGATGCCGAAAACCTGATTGCTGAAACGCGTCGTGACAGTTTTCCTAAAAATCTTGAGCCATTGCGTGCTGCCGTCCAAGCCGATTGTGAACTTCGGCAGAAGCAATATGCAGCCGCCATTCCTCACGTGCAACTCGCTCTCAAGCAAGCCGGTAGCGGATTGCAACGCGCCCGGATGCACTTCCTGTTAGGACAACTCTATCATGCTACAGGCGACGACCGCCAAGCCTTTCGCGAGTTTGGCAAAGTCTATCGTGCCAACCCTCCCTACGAATTGGCGTTCAATGCCCGTATCCAGCAGACCGAAGCCATGTCGAAAGGGCAGAGCAAAGCCATGATTCGCAAACTGCAAGGCATGGCACGCAGTTCGAAGAATAAGGATTACCTCGACCAAGTCTACTACGCCATCGGCAACATCTATCTGGCACAGGGCGACACGCTCCATGCGATTAACGCCTATAATGACGGCGTGGAGAAGAGCACGCGCAACGGCATCGAAAAAGGTGTGGTCTGGTTGCATTTGGGACAACTTTATTGGGCAACCGAAAAATTCGTCAAGGCGCAACCCTGCTATGCCGGCGCATTGGGGCTGTTCGACAAGGAGCACGATGAATATCGCAGCATCGACGAACGTGCCAAGATACTCGAAGAACTGCTCCCCTATGCCCAAGCCGTCGAACTCCAAGACAGCCTGCAAGCCCTTGCCCGCATGGACTCGGTAGCACGGCTCAAAGTCATCGACAAAATCATTGCCGAGGTCAAGCGCAAGGAGAAGGAAGAGGCAAAGAAACAGGCCGAAGCCGAGAATGCGGGTCGGACGCAAAACAATGCCGCTACGAACCCTACAGGACAGCAGACAGCGCAGAACCGCAATCAACAATCAGGGCTGTGGTACTTCTACAATCCCACCGCCGTCGAAGCCGGAAAGAAGGAATTCCAACGGAAATGGGGACGGCGAGAACTGACCGACGACTGGCGACGCAAGAACAAGACTGTGCTGAACGATTTCAGTAGCGGCGACAGCGACGACGAGCAAGCCACTGACTCCATATCAGGCGATGCCGAACTCGATGCCGATGCACTCAGCAAGGAAGAGCAGAAGCGGCAAGAATATGAAAACGACCCACATCGCCGCGAGTATTATCTGAAGGACATTCCGCTCACGCCCGAGCAGATGGAAGCCTCGAACGCCCTGCTCGTGGACGGACTCTACAACTCCGCCGTCATCTACAAAGACCGCATGGAGAACTTCCCGTTGGCAGAACGCACCTTCCAGCGCGTGCTGCTTGAGTTTCCCGATTTTGAACATCTCGACGAAACCTACTACAACCTGTTCCAACTCTATTCGCGTATAGGTCGTACCGCCGATGCTGCCGACTACAAGCGCTTGCTCGTCGAAGGTTTCCCCGAGAACGAACATGCCAAACTGGTTGCCGACCCCAATTTTGAATATAAGGGACGTTACGGACGCCAAATCGAAGATTCGCTCTATCAGGAAGCCTATGCCGCTTTCCAAGTGGGGAACTACGACAAGGTCATTGCCAACAACGCCTACACCGAACGCGAATATCCGCAAGGACTCAATCGTGCCCGTTTCCTGTTCCTCGACGCCATGAGCCGTTTGGAGAAAGGCGAGCGCCAACAATTCATGGGCGCCATGAAGGACATCGTGGCGAAATATCCGCAGAGCACCGTCAGCGAATTGGCAGGTCTCTATGTGAAAGGACTGCAGGAAGGACGCATCCTTGCCAGCGGTAAAATGGACATGGGTTCCATTTGGGACCGCCGCATGGGCGGCTACACCGCCGATGGCGATTCCGTCAGTGCGGACACCACGTTCACGACCGAGAAGAACATCAACTACCTCTTTGTAATAGCCTACGAACACGACAGCATCAACGAAAATCAGTTGTTGTTCGAAATGGCACGCTACAATTTCACCAGTTTCTCCGTTCGCAACTTCGACATCAGTGTCGAACGCAGCGACGGCATCGACATGCTGCAAGTTCGCACGTTCCTCAACTACGATGAAGCCTACGTCTATCTGCACAAACTGATGAATGATGCCGACATGGCATATAAATTGGAAGGTCTCCAACCATTCATCATCAGCGAAGACAACCTGCGCTTGCTGCTTCGTGGCAAGAGTTTCGGCGAATATTTCGACTTCTACGACCAGCACTTCGACCGCATCGGGCACTTGAAGGTAGACGACAACAGCCTCGACGAACCAATGGAGATATTGTCGCCCGACGACATGGACGATTTCGAAGAAGACGACGGGGAAGAGGAGTATTACGATGACGACGATTATGAAGTATTCTAACGCTTATGACAAACGGAACATTGCTTTGGGTTGACGATGAAATCGAATTGCTCAAGCCCTACATCATATATTTAGAGAAGAAAGACTACGAGGTCGTGACCGCCACCAATGGGCAGGACGCCATCGACCTCTGCCAGTCGCGTGCGTTCGACCTCATTTTCCTCGACGAGAACATGCCCGGACTCAACGGACTTGAAACCCTCTCGCGCATCAAGGAAATCAACGTCGCCATTCCCGTCGTGATGGTCACCAAGAGCGAAGAGGAGAACATCATGGACCAAGCCATCGGTTCGAAAATTGCTGACTACCTCATCAAGCCCGTCAATCCGAGCCAGATTCTCCTGACGCTGAAGAAGCACCTGCACAAGCGTGCTATCGAAACCGAAGTCACCAACTCCACCTATCAGCAGAACTTCTCGAAAATCGGGATGCAAATCAACGACAGTTACAGCCTCGAAGAATGGGTTGAAGTCTATCGCCGTCTCGTCTATTGGGAATTGGAGTTGGCAGACACCGGCAGCCCCATGACCGAGATGCTGCAGATGCAAAAGGCCGAAGCCAATCAAGAATTTGCCAAGTTCATCACCAAGAACTACATCGACTGGCTCAACGACCCCGAAGGCCGTCCCACGATGAGTCCCGACATTTTCAAGCGCAAAGTCTTTCCCTTGCTCAATGACGGCGAGCAAGTCTACCTCGTCGTTTTCGACAACCTCCGCTACGACCAATGGCGCGTCATCAGCCAGCAGTTGGCAGACCAGTTTACAATCGACGAAGAACTCTACCTCTCCATTTTGCCCACCGCCACGCAGTATGCCCGCAACTCTATCTTTGCCGGTTTGCTGCCCAACCAAATCGCTACGATGTTTCCCCATTTGTGGGTGGATGAAGACGAAGAAGAAGGAAAGAACCTCAACGAAGCACCGCTCATTCAGACGCAACTCGACCGCTACCGCCGACGCGAACAATTTTCCTATTCCAAACTGAACCACAGCGCCGACACCGAGAAACTCGTTGCCCAGTTCCGGCAATTGTCGTCGAAACAACTCAATGTCATCGTCGTCAATTTCATCGACCTCCTCAGCCATGCCCGCACCGAGTCCACCATGGTGCGCGAACTGGCAAGCGACGAAATTGCCTATCGCAGCATCACCTCTTCGTGGTTCCGCCACAGCCCCGTGCGTGAATTGTTCACCGCCTTGGCACATACCGATGCCCGCATCATCATCACCACCGACCATGGTTCCATTCGCGTGAACACGCCCACGAAAGTCATCGGCGACAAGAACACCAACACCAATCTCCGCTACAAATTAGGCAAAAACCTCTCCTACAATGCCAAAGACGTCTATGCGCTGAAGAATCCCAAGTCGGCATTCCTTCCGGCACCCAATCTCTCCACTTCCTACATCTTTGCCAAGAACGACGCCTTTTTTGCCTATCCCAACAACTATAACTACTACGTCAACTACTACCGCAACACGTTCCAGCACGGAGGCATCTCCATGGAAGAAATGCTCATACCCCTCGTTACCTTGCAGAGCAAACGTCGCTGACGCAATCGTGTTGTCCCTCTCAAATCTTCATTCTACATGATGAACATCCTCATACCCTCCACGCAAGACCTCGCCACCGCTGCCCGCCAGTTCGTCGACGCCATGAACGGCCGTCACCTCTTTGCCTTCTACGGCAGCATGGGTGCAGGCAAGACCACCTTCATCAAAGCCATTTGCGAAACCCTCGGCGTGACCGACGTCATCAATTCGCCGACCTTCGCTATCGTCAACGAATATCGCGATGCTGCCGACCGTCCCATCTATCATTTTGACTTCTATCGCCTTCGCCGTCCCACCGAAGCCTACGACATCGGTTTTGAAGATTACATCGACAGCGGCAACGTCTGTTTCATGGAATGGCCCGAAATGGTAGAATCCCTCTTGCCCGACGACACCGTCCGTGTCGACATCACCGAGCAACCCGACGGCACTCGCCTCGTCACCATTGC
>JAFLUS010000104.1 GCA_022508685.1 Prevotellaceae bacterium
CACTCCAAATTTTGAGTTTGTACACCTTTGATTATCAGCAAGTTAAGAAAACGCCGATTTTAACACTTAAATGTTAATTTTAACACTAATTGTTAAATTTTGTCCCCAAATTTTAACAATTCGAGACCCCCGATGAAAATTTCTGCAGAGTATAGTGTTTTTTCGACCACTTTTCGGAGTTTTTTTGTACCTTTGCTTGTCAAAGACTTTTACACCTATGCGCCACAAGTATTTTGCACTCGTCGCAGCAACGCTGCTCGCATGCAGTTGCACCACCAACACACCGAAAGCCAACGATACGGACAGCGAGGCAGACACGCTGACCGCGGCAGAACCTGAACGCATCATTCCGCTCGAAGAGCAGTTTCTGCCCGACACCATCTTTCCGTCGGTAGAGAGCGTCACCTTCGTCGTCGACCATGCCGACACCCTTCCCGCACCGCTCAAGGACCTCGACGACCGCTATGCCGACAGCCCCAACGTCATGGCGTTCCGCAAGAACCTGCTGCGCAATGCCGACTTCGGAGGCACCGTCGAGGGAACGCCCGACACGATTGAAGTGGCATGGCGGTTCGACACCGACAACGACCAACGCGAAACGAAATTCGGTCGCTGGGGCGGCGGAACGGGGTGGAGCGGACAGCCCGTCTATGTCCGTTGGAGCGCCGACGACATGGCTGCATTCCGAGCCTCATCGCCCGGACTGACCGACGACTTCGACGACGAAGAAATCTTCATCGGTTCGCTCTGCAACAAGGTCTATTTCATCAACTACAAGACGGGCAAGCCATCGCGCACCCCCATCGACGTCACCAACGTCGTCAAGGGCAGCATGTCGCTCGACCCCGAACTGAAGAACCTCTACGTCGGACAGGGCGTCCCCCACTCCAACCCCTTCGGCAACCTCGTCATCGACCTCCTCGCCCACGAGCGCACGCAGCAGTTCGACCGCGACCCCAAGGCATGGCGCGGATGGGGAGCCTTCGACTCCTCGCCCATCGTGGCAGGCGGCTACCTCTTCTGGGCAGGCGAGAACGGCAGCCTTTACAAATACGAACGCTCGCAAGGTTCCCTCCGCCGCATCAGCACCCTGCGCTACCGCGTCCGCGGTGCCGCACCCGGCATCGAGTCGAGCATCTGCGTCTACCGCAACTATGGCTACTTCGGCGACAACCACGGCAACATCCTCTGCGTCAACCTCAACACCATGAACCCCGTGTGGTACTACTACAACCACGACGACACGGACGGCACCATCGTCTGCCGCGAAGAACAGGGAACGCCCTATCTCTACACCGCTTGTGAAATCGACAAGCAGGGCACCGACGCCACTTGCTATTTCGTCAAACTCAACGGACTCACCGGCGAATGCGTATGGGAACAGCGCATCCCCTGCCGCCAACTCACCATCGGCGAGAAGCACTTCGACGGCGGAATGTACTGCACGCCGCTGCTCGGCACAGGCGATGCCGACGGCCTCATCTTCGCCAACATCTGTCAGGACAGCCGCACAGGCAACAAAGGCGAACTCCTCGCCCTCCACACTGCCGACGGCTCCATTGCCTACGCCGTCCCCTACCCCACATGGGCATGGTCGTCGCCCGTGGCATTCCACAACGAACGCCGCGAAATGTTCATCTTCACCGGCGATTCGCACGGAAACGCCTACATCATCCGCGCCACGACAGGCGAAGTCCTGTACCGGCAACGCATCGGCAACAATTTCGAATCGTCGCCCATCGTCGTGGGCAACACCGCCGTCGTCGGTTCGCGCGGCAACGGCATCTACAAGATGGTGATACGCCAACGCGACACCAATCCCTAATCTCCATTCAGCATCGACACCTATGACATTCAAACGACTCACCCTCGCAGCCACATTCCTTGCGTGCACGCTCTCCCTCCTTGCGCAGAAGGACGTGCTCACCGCCAAGCGCAACGTGCTGCACAACAACTACAATTTCTGGGTCTACACGCCCGAAAACTACGAAGAAATGGGAGCGGAAACGCCCGTCATCATCTTTCTGCACGGCGCCAGCCTGTGCGGGCACAACCTGTCCAGCGTGCGCCGTTACGGGCCTCTGCAAGCCATCGAAATGGGAATGCGCATTCCCGCACTCGTCATCGCGCCCCAGAACCCGGGCGGCTCGTGGAACCCGAAAAAACTCAACGACCTGCTCGAGTGGACCAAGCAGCACTATGCTTGCGACTCCACCCGCGTCTACGTCTTGGGCATGAGCCTCGGCGGCTACGGCACGATGGATTTCTGCGGCACCTATCCCGAAAAGATTGCAGCAGGCATGGCACTCTGCGGCGGCACCACCCTCAAGGACAAGAAAGGCGGTTTGGGCACACTGCCCTTCTGGATTATGCACGGCACGGCAGACCGCGCCATCAACATCAGCCGTTCGCGCGACGTCGTCAACGCCCTCAAGGCTGCCAAAGAGGACACCCGTCTCCGCTACGACTGGATTTCCGGAGCCTCCCACGGCGCATTGGCACGCCTCTTCTACGTCAAGAAAACCTACGACTGGCTATTTTCGCACACCACCGCCGACCCCGAACGTGCCGTCAACCGCGACATCACCATATCGCCATCGGACACGAAGAACGCCTATCGTTCCATTCCCAAGCGCACACACTCGCTGCAAGTGAAATAGGAACGAAGCAAAACGAAAATGCCTCCGAAGTGCTCACATCCTGAGACTTCGGAGGCATTGTTTCGGCCGTGCAGACAGCACCGCGTCAGGCTTCAGCCGGATTGATGTTGAACGGCGCAATGGTGCTGCCGGGGACGGGCCCGCGACGCTGCGACTGCTGGATTTCGCCAAACTGCTGTTCAAACTTCTTGATGTTTTCCTGCAACGCAAAGAGCAGGCGTTTGGCATGTTCGGGCGCCATGACCACACGGCTGCGCACGTCAGCCTTCGGAAGGCCGGGCATCATGGCAGCAAAGTCGATGACAAATTCGGAAGACGAGTGTGTCAGAATGGCAAGGTTGGCATATACACCCTGCGCCACTTCGGGCTTCAGTTCAATCTGAAGTTGCGGTTGTTTCTGTTCGTTTGACATATACGATAAGGGATAAATAGTGTAAAAACTCCTAAAGAATGTGCAAAGATATGGATATTTTTTCAATTATTCGTAACTTTGCCAACCGAAAGACTGAAAAATCGGTTTTCTTCTCCAAAGCAGACGTATGGGACTGACGCAGAAAAAAATGAGCCGCACCGACTTGTTGCTGGAGCGCGTACGCAGTGGAGGTGAAGCCATCACACGCCGCGAACAGATAGAATTGACGGCGCGATTGGCTTTGCCCGCCATTCTTGCCCAGATTTCGAGCATCATCATGGAATATATTGATGCGTCGATGGTGGGGCAGTTGGGTGCCAACGGGTCGGCAAGCATCGGTCTGGTCGCCACCACCACATGGCTGTTCTGGGGACTGGGTTCGTCGGTTGCGACAGGATTTTCCGTACAGGTTGCCCACCGCATCGGGGCACGCGATGCTGCCGGTGCACGCAGCGTGTTGCGTCAGGCATTTGTCGTGGCCATTGGTTTCAGTCTGCTGCTGATGACGGTGGGATTGTCCATTGCCCATAGCCTGCCGATATGGTTGGGCGGCGACGCCGACATTACGCAAGGTGCGACCATGTACTTCATCGTATTCGCCCTCACCATGCCGCTGTTCGAAATGAACTATCTGATGAGTTCCATGCTCCGATGCAGCGGCAACGTCAAGGTGCCGAGCATGCTCAATGTGATGATGTGCGTGCTCGACGTCGTATTCAATTTCTTTCTGATTTTTCCTACGCGAGAAATCAGCGTCTGCGGTGTCGAACTCACCATCTGGGGTGCCGACCTCGGCATCATGGGCGCTGCACTCGGCACGTTGCTGGCAGAAGTCGCCAGCGGCATTCCGCTTTTCTATTTCCTTTGCTACCGCTCACCCCAATTGTGCCTGTTCGGTCGACGCCGCAGCGAACGTGCCCCACTTTCCGCCTTCCGCCCCACCCGGCGCGTATTGCTGAAAGCCGTTAAAATCGGTATGCCGATTGCCTGCGAACGCATCATCATGTGCGGAGCGCAAATCACCACGACGCGCATCGTCGCTCCGCTCGGCAAGTTTGCCATTGCTGCCAACGCCCTCGGCGTGAATGCCGAAAGCCTTTGCTACATGCCGGGATATGGCATCAGCGATGCCGCCACCACCCTCGTCGGACAGAGCATCGGTGCCAAGCGACAGGACCTTGCGCGGCAGTTTGCCCGCATCACCGTGTCGATGGGCATCGCCGTGATGACCCTCATGGGCATCTTGATGTACATTGCCGCCCCCGTCATGATGGGCATCCTGTCGCCCGTCCCCGAAATTGTGGAACTCGGTGTGGAGGCACTGCGCATCGAAGCCTTTGCCGAACCGATGTTCGCCGCCTCTATCGTATGCTACGGCGTCTGCGTCGGTGCCGGCGACACACTCATTCCCTCGTGCATGAACCTCGGTGCGATATGGGCATTCCGCATCACGCTCGCCCTCATCCTCGCACCCACAATGGGGCTGAACGGCGTCTGGCTCGCCATGTGCATCGAATTGTGCCTGCGCGGCATCATGTTCCTCCTTCGGCTGCGGTCGGGACGATGGATACCGAAAGACTTGCGGAAGGACACGCCGGCAGCCACCGCGACATCACACTGAACGATTAACATTAAACATATAGGAAGACAACGTATGAAGACGATTAGCAACCAAGAGTTCTGCGGTGAACGTCCGCTGTTTGAATCACACGGACTGCGCCTCGAACATGTGAAAATCGGTGAAGGCGAATCCGCCATCAAGGAATGTAGCGACATAGAGGCGGAAGACTGCTACTTCGAAGGCAAATACCCATTCTGGCACGTCCACAACTTCCGTATCCACCGCTGCCACTTCGACGTCGGCGCACGCTCCGCACTGTGGTACAGCAGCAACCTTCGGATGACCGACACCGTGATTGACGGGCCGAAGATGTTCCGCGAAATGGACGGCATTTTCATGGATAACGTCCGCATCAACGACGCCGACGAAATCTTTTGGCGCTGCCGCAATCTCGACATCCACAATCTGGAAATCCACGACGGCACCTATCCCTTCATGTTCTGCGAGAACATCCGCATCGACGGACTGAAGAGCGATTCGAAATACGTGTTCCAATACTGCAAGAACGTGGAAATCCACAATGCACACATCGTGACGAAAGACTCCTTCTGGGAGTGCGAGAACATCACGATTTACGACTCCGTCCTCGACGGCGAATACCTTGCTTGGCACTCCAAGAACGTGCGCCTCGTGAATTGTCATCTTGCCGGCGAACAACTGCTCTGCTACGCCCACGACCTCGTGCTCGAAAACTGCACCTTCGCACCCGACTGCGACCGCGTATTCGAATACAGCACCGTCGAAGCCGACATCCGCGGACACATCGAAAACATCAAGAACCCCAGCAGCGGACACATCGTTGCCGACTCCATCGGCAGCGTCACCATAGACGAGAACATCAAGCAACCCGCCGATTGTATCATTCAAACAAGAAGCCAAGCATGACATTCGATTTTGACAAACTGACCACGCGCCGCGGAAGCGGCAGCGTCAAGTGGGATGCACAACCCGACGCCGAAGTGCTCCCGCTCTGGGTAGCCGACATGGACTTCGAAGCCGCCCCCTGCATTCGGCGTGCCATTGAGGAACGCGCCCGCCACGGCGTATTCGGCTACGTCCAGATGCCTGAAGCCTACTACGACGCCGTTCGCAACTGGTTCAGCCGCCGCCACCATTGGGACATCGACCGCTCCCACATGCTCTACACCATCGGCGTCGTACCCGCCATTTCGTGCTGCATCAAGGCACTCACCATGCCCGGCGAGCGCGTGCTCGTCACCTCTCCCGTCTACAACTGCTTCTACTCCTGCATCCACAACAACGGCTGCGAAGTAGCCGAAAGTCCGCTCCGCATCAACGCCAGCGGAATGTACGAAATGGACTGGGACGAATTCGAACGCCAATGCGCCAACGAGAAAACCCGCCTGTTCCTGCTCTGCAACCCCCACAACCCGGGCGGCCGCATCTGGAGCGTAGACGAACTGCGCCGCATCAGCACCATCTGCCAACGCCATGACGTGTGGGTAGTCAGCGACGAGATACACAACGAACTCGTCATGCCCGGCAACCACTACACGCCCTACTACACCGTCACCACCGACCTCGACCACAGCGTCGCCCTCACTTCGGCAAGCAAGTCTTTCAACATCGCCGGTCTGCAACTCGCAAGCATCGTCTGCGCCAACCACGACGCACGCCGACGCATCGACCGCGCCATCAACATCAACGAAGTCTGCGACGTCAACCCCTTCGGCGTCGTCGCCACCATTGCCGCCTATTCCGACGAAGGTGCCGAATGGCTCGACGGCCTCAACCGCTATGTGCAGCAGAACTACGAACTCGTTCGCCAGTTTGCCGACCGCCATCCGCAGTTCACCCTCATGCCGCTCGAAGGCACCTACCTCGCATGGCTCAACGTATCTCCGCTATGCCAGCACCTCGGCATCAACGTCGAGCAGTTGGAGCAACGCCTCATCAGCGAAGCCAAAATCTACTTCAATGCCGGCACCCACTACGGCACCGCCGGCGAAGGTTTCCTCCGCATCAACATGGCGTGCCAACACTCCATTTTGACTGAAGCCCTCCAACGCTTCGACCGCTTCATCGCACAACAATGATAAGTAAGCAACAAAAGAGGCTGCCTAAACTTGTTAGGCAGCCTCTTTTGTTTTGCGTGAAAATTTGACCTACTATTAAATCGGGCGCGTCACGTCGTAAAGCCACTGGCGGTGGATGTCGT
>JAFLUS010000105.1 GCA_022508685.1 Prevotellaceae bacterium
GCGATGATGATGGCTACCCACGACATTTTGCCGACGGCGAAACGCCAACCGAAGAGTTTGGCGGCTTTCATTCCGGCGAGTGTCATACCAAGCAGCACCTGTATGAGACCAATGATGACGGAAATCACCATCATAGGCGAATAGCCAAAGAGGGTGAAGTTCTTTTCATTGATGAATTTATCCTTCACGGGTGCGAGGAATGCCCAGTCTTGCTGCGTCAGGTCGATGCCGAAGAAGGAACCGGTGAGTGCTCCGCAGATAATGGTCATCGTACCCAGATAGATGCCGAGCGTAGCAAACGGCTTTTGCGCTGCTGGCAGTTTGCCATACAGGAAAATGCTGGTTGCCAATATCAAGGCACCATATCCCGCATCGCCCATACAGAGTCCGAAGAACAGCATGAAGAAAGGTGCGAAATATGGGGTCACGTCGAGGTCGCGGTAATTCGGCAACGAATACATCTTGAGGATGGGTTCGAAGAGCGAACTATATTTGCCATTCTTGATTTCCACCGGCACATTATCGTCTTCACCCGGGTCTTGTGCTTCGTAGAAGATGTGGTTGGCGTCGAGATAGGTTTCGATTTCGGTCGCCTTTTCTTCGGGCACCCAACCAACGATGAGTTTGACGGCATCGCCCGCAACCGATTCGGTGCTGAGGTGAACGCGCGAAAGCGATATGTCGTTTTCGTTTTCCACTTGTGCAGCCTCTATCACGGCACGGCTTTCCGCATTGATGCGCAACAGGTTCTCGTGCACTTGCTTCAAGGATGCTTCGAGTTGCTTCTTCTCTGCCAGATAAGCGGAGAGCGGTTGCGACGGAAGTTCGATGGTTTCGGCAGTGATGTCGGGATGTTCGGGTGAGAAGGTCAAGAAATAGATTTTCTTGTCGACTTCGTTGATAGGCGTTGCAAAATACTTTTCGCTCCACTCTGCCTGAAACATTTTCGCCGAAACGGCAAAGAAACTGACATTGTAGCCATTCTGCCGAAGCGCGTCCAACTGTGCGGCGTCGAATTCGCCCCACGGTTCGAGAGCGGCAATGTTCTTGTCGGTTGCCTCAATGCTGTGCTTGAGGGAGAGTTCCTCTGCCTGCAGTTTTTCGATTTCATCGACAACCTGCACGCCACGTTCCGCAACGTGCTTCACCGATGCAAGATTGACGGCAGCATACGTGCCTTCGGACGTCCACGTCTCCTGTGCATAATCGAGTGCCGAAAGGGCATTCTTGTAACGCTCAGCCAAGGCTTTTCCGGCTTCAAACTCGGGACTGGTAGCACCTGATTGGAGTTCTTCCACATGTACCACGCCGACTTTGCGGATGTCGGCAAGGAACTGCTCATATTCCTTATTCGTGACAAGGAAAGTGAGTTTTTTCATTTTCGTAATCATGCCACGCTCTCCTTTCCTTCGTTTTTAGCCGATTCCTGTTCTGCATTCTTGCGTTTCTCCTGCAGCGATTTCAGAATCTTCTGGCTTGATTTCGACAAATTCTCCTCGTCTTCCATAAAGCGCTTAATCTTCCGCACGGCCTCTTGGAATCCGGGAATCTGCACTTTTTCAAAAAGATTGACTTTCTGCGTCGTCTTCTTTCGTGCATGTTCCAGCAAACCGAGTTTTGCCATCACGAATTCGTGTTCGACAGCCGTCTTTGCCAGTCCTTGCAGCAGATTGATGCCGTCGAAGTACCACTTCGGTGCACTGAAAAGCCCGAACGGCTTGACGTCGAGACGGATGTTGGCAAGAATGGGAATGACAACGCCTGCAATCTTCTTGCGCTCAATCTCCACATCCTTCACCGCCACCAACGAGGTGTCGAATTCGCCCCAAAGCGCATACAACGATTCGTAGCCGGCTATCTGACGTTCCAGTTTTTTGTCCAATTCCGCGGCTTCGTCCTTGCACTTCTTCACCTCCAGACGCAACGCCGTTTCCTTACTCTTAATAATAGGTAAGGTACGTTGCCGCATCTTGAGTTGCTTTTCGATTTGCTGAAGCGACGTTTTGTTATATTGAAACTTTATTGCCACTTTGAAATAAGTTAAAATTTCAAACTGTTTATGTTCTCACTACTCTTTCCAGTAAATATCAGTGAATTCCTTCTTGATATTCACTTCTTCCAACTTGAAGAACTTGCGGAAGAGCGACCACGTTACATCGAGCATTTCGGTGGTGTCGAGGTCGACGTCGATAGCAAGAAGTTTGTCAGCATATTCCTTTGCAAAGTCGAGAGAGCGGTTGTCATAGTCCGTGAGGTCGAAACCATTTTCAAGTTTCGTCTTCGCGTTAGCCGCATCGGAGTAGAGACGGATAGCAGCATTCATCACTTGCGAATGGTCCTTGCGTGTCTTCTTTCCTGCCACCAACTGCTTCAGACGCGACAGCGAACGGAATGGGTCGACGATGACCTTACCGATGTCGGAGTCACGACGCAGATACAACTGACCTTCCGTGATGTAACCCGTGTTGTCGGGAACGGCGTGTGTGATGTCGCCACCCGAAAGCGTCGTCACGGCGATGATGGTGATGGAACCGCCGCCTACTGCCTCGGGGAACTGCACGGCTTTTTCGTAAATCTTTGCGAGGTCGGAATAGAGCGAACCCGGCATCGAGTCCTTCGACGGAATTTGGTCCATACGGTTGGAGACGATGGAGAGCGAGTCGGCATACGACGTCATATCGGTCAGCAGCACAAGCACTTTCTCGTGCTTCTCCACTGCGAAATATTCGGCAGCCGTCAGCGCCATGTCGGGCACGAGCAGACGTTCGACAGCGGGGTCTTCCGTCGTGTTCATAAACGCGATGATGCGGTCAAGCGCACCGGCGTTGGAGAAGGTGTTGCGGAAGAAATAGTAGTCGTCGTTCGTCATACCCATACCGCCGAGGACAATCTTGTCGGCCTTTGCACGCAATGCCACCATGGCCATCACTTCATTGAACGGCTGGTCGGGGTCGGCGAAGAACGGAATCTTCTGACCGCTGACGAGCGTGTTGTTCAAGTCGATACCGGCAATACCCGTTGCAATCAATTCGCTGGGCTGACGACGGCGAACGGGGTTCACCGAAGGGCCGCCGATGGGCACTTCCTGTCCTTCAATCTCCGGCCCGCCGTCAATCGGGTTGCCATAGGCATTGAAGAAACGTCCTGCCAACTGGTCGCTGACTTTCAGCGATGGCGACTTGCCGAGGAACACGACTTCTGCATTGGTCGGGATACCGCCTGTACCTTCAAACACCTGCAGCGTAACGTCTTCGCCGGCAATCTTCACAACCTGTGCCAACTTGCCGTTGATGGTTGCGAGTTCATCATAACCAACGCCGGTTGCCTTGAGTGAACACGTTGCCTTGGTTATCTGACTAATCTTTGTATATACTTTTTGAAATGCTGTTGCCATTGTATTCAAATTTGGAAATTAAACTTACTGTAACATTTCCTTGATTTGGTTCTTGTAGTCTTCGTACTGCTGCGTCTTGTATGGCGAATAGTTCATCTGCTTGCAGAGGTTAATCAGTTTCTTGAAGAAATCGGTTACTTCTTCAAAATGGCTGAAGTTGAACTCGTGCTCGCAGACGCTGGTGACGATGTCCATAATCTCTTCCTGACGCTCCAACGACGACACGGCGTCGACTTCGTCAAACGCATCCTGCTGCAGAAGCACGAAGTCGATAATCTCCGACTTCCAGAACGTCACGTGGTAGTCAACGGGCACACCGTCATCACCGAGGATGTTGATTTGTTCGGCAATTTCCTTACCACGCTGCATACGTGTCTTCAGCGAAAGCACTTTCGGAATCCACTTGTCGTTGATTTTCTTCGAAATATATTCGGCAAATTCAGGATATTCCAGATACTTGGAATAAGAATCAATGGGGTTCACAGCAGGATAGCGCTTCTTGTCGGCACGCTCCTGTTCGAGCGCATAGAAGCAACGCGCCACCTTCTTGGTGTTCTCCGTCACGGGTTCTTTCAAGTTACCACCCGCAGGCGACACGGTTCCGATGAAGGTGATGGAACCTACCTCGCCATTGTTCAGATACACATAACCGGCACGACCATAGAAGTTGGCAACCAACGCACCGAGGTCCATCGGGAATGCGTCGGGGCCGGGAAGTTCCTCCATACGGTTTGACATTTCGCGCAATGCCTGTGCCCAACGCGACGTGGAGTCAGCCATCAGCAACACGCGCAATCCCATCGAGCGGTAGTATTCCGCCATCGTCATTGCCGTGTAGACCGATGCTTCACGCGCAGCCACAGGCATGTTCGACGTGTTGGCGATGATGATGGTACGCTCCATCAGTTTGCGTCCCGTGTGCGGGTCGACCAGTTCGGGGAATTCCGTAAAGATTTCCACCACCTCGTTCGCACGTTCACCGCAGGCTGCAATAATCACGATGTCGGCTTCGGCCTGCTTCGAAATGGCGTGCTGCAACACCGTCTTACCCGTACCGAACGGGCCCGGGATGAAGCCCGTACCACCTTCGACAATGGGGTTGAACGTGTCAATCGTGCGCACACCCGTTTCGAGCAACTTGAACGGACGCGGTTTCTGCTTGTAGTTGGTCATGGCGAATTTCACGGGCCAACGTTGTACCATCGTCACCTTTATTTCTTCGCCATTTTCCTTCTCCAGCACGGCAATCACGTCGTCTACCTTATACTGACCGGCAGCCACGATGCTCTTCACGCGTGCCGTACCTTCCATTTGGAACGGCGCCATGATTTTCAGCGGCTGCGAGTTTTCTTCTACTTTACCCAACCAGTCACTGCCACGCACTTCGTCGCCCTGCTTCACGATGGGTTCAAAGTCCCACAGGCGTTCGCGGTCGAGCGGGTCGGTGTATTGACCACGTTTGAGGAACACGCCATCCATCTTGTCGAGGTCGTTCTGCAGACCATCGAAATTCTTCGACAACATACCCGGAGCCAGTTGCACTTCGAGCATGTGTCCGGTGAACTCGGCAACGGCTCCCACTTTCAGTCCACGTGTAGACTCGAACACCTGCACGTACACATCGGAGCCTACCACTTTAATCACCTCCGACATCAAGCGGTCGCCACCGGTTTCAATGTAGCAGATTTCGCCTTGCTTCACCGGTCCGTCCACCTTCAGCGTCACCATGTTCGCGATAACGCCACTTACTGTACCTTTCGTCATACTATATGATTGTTTTTAATTTCTTTTAAATTCATCGGGCACCTTGGCTTCGCTCCGCAGCGTTTCGATAATCTCGCGGAACGTTTCCCGTCCCTTCTCCGGGTCGAGCAGTTCCCAACGGTTGAGCATCTGCAGTTTGCACAGATAGGCAAAGACAGCCTCAATCGAGAAAATATCCATGAACGTCTGCTCGTCGAGCCATTTCCACTTGAACGCATCGATTTGCTTCTCTTTCAGCACGGGGTCTTCCGTGTCGACGATGCGCATCAGTTCCACCATGTAGTCGAGTTCGTTGATGAGACTGAAGTCCTTCGTATTGTTCGTACGAATCATCTCGTTCACCTCCGTGTCGCCGAGGATATACTTCGACACGTTCCATCCCTGCCGACGGGCAATGAGCGCCGTCAGAATGTTGGTGATGTCAAGATTCAGTTTATACCACGCAGCAATCATCTTGTTGGGACACTGCATCGCATACTCGTAGAACGCCAGCATCATCTGGTCTTCGGGAAAATAGTCCGCCTTTCCTTTATTAAAATTGTACTCGCGCGCGAAGATAGACAGGAACTCCGGATAGCGGTGCACGTTGAAGTTCATCGTCCGCGCAGCCGAAATCAAGTCCTGATACTGCTCCATCGTGTAGTTGCCATACACGGGAATATCCACGCCCAGCGCCGACACGTCCTCCTTCGCATCGTCCGTCTTCGACGCCTTCAGCAAGCGCACCAGATTGCGGCAGTCCTGCTCCAGATGAAAATAGAATATGAGTTGCTTGTCTGCTTCAGTCAGCACCTCCTCACATTGTTCCCGAAAGTCGGCAAGCGTAATCGCATGTTTGCCGCCATCGTCCATCGCAATGTCAGGAACTCCCGCCATCAAGCAATAGTAATTCGCCATAATATTGAAGTCGAAATGTTGACAGTCAAGAAAACGAAAGCGGCTCAGAAGAGCATGTCCACGAGTTGCGGACGAAGGAAATTCTTGAAGTAAGCCTCAAACTCCTCTGCACCGAAGTTCACCTTGTACGAACCATCGGCAGGAGCCACCGTGAACGCCGTCTTCTGACCATTCACCTGCTCAATCTTCACCTGCTTGTCGAGCAACGCCTTTGCCTTCTTCGCAAACGCAGCCTTCAAGCCTTCGGCATCCTCCGTCGAAATGACGATATCCTCCTGCGCACCCCACTTTTCAGCCAACTTCAGCATGAATTCCTGCATGAAAGCCTTGTCGTCCGTCAGTTCCTTCACCGCGTCCGTCACGACCTTGCCGCAGACCACGTTGGCAATCTCCGTCTTGAGCGCGTTCAGTGCCTGCGCATTGAACATCTTCAGTTCCGACTTCGTATTGTGCTCCATCGTCTGCACGTCCTTCTTGCCTTGTGCCACGATGTCCTCAGCCTTCGCCTTGGCATCAGCCACAATTTTCGCAGCCTGTGCCTCGGCATCAGCCACAATCTTCGCAGCCTCGGCATTACCTTTTTCTACCCCTTCCTGCAGGAGTTTGTTGGTCAGTTCTTGAATTTTATTTTCCATACCAATTGATATTTATTTACATTTTATGCTACAAAATTACTGATTTATATTGAGATAACCAACTCTTACATGAAAAAAGGTGCAGAAAACCCTCTTTTCGAACTTTTTTGCGCATACACCCCCTCAAAAGCATTCCCGCAGATAGCAG
>JAFLUS010000106.1 GCA_022508685.1 Prevotellaceae bacterium
TAACACTTAAATGTTAATTTTAACACTGATTGTTAAAGGAATTTAACATTTAGAAGGCGTGCATGGGTCTATTTGCAGATGCAGTTTCTTTTCAGACTGATGAGCAAATCAATACAGAAAAAAGAGTGCAAAAACGTCAATCGGTCAATTCGCCCGCTATCGATTGCGACATGAGGGTACGCACTTCGTCGGTGGAGAGGCCGCGACCGAAGAGCGTCATCAGTTTCGTCACGGCACTTTCGACCGTCATGTCCTTACCGCTGACGACGCCGGCTTGCAGCAGTTGGTGTCCCGTTTCGTAGAGTCCCATTTCGACGGCTCCACGTTGGCATTGGGTGATGTTGACGATGATTTTTCCTTCGCGCGTCGCGTGTTCGATGGCACGTACCAACCAGTCGCGCCGCGGTGCGTTGCCCGAACCGAACGTGCGCAGCACGATGCCTTTGAGTCCGGGCATCCGGAATACTTGCTCCACGACGTCGCTGCGGAGACCGGGGAAGAGGGTGATGGCTATCACGGCGTCGTCGCAGTGGGTGTGGGGCGTGAACGGCAGTGTGGGGAGCGGGTGACGGATGAGGTCGTGTTCGTAACGGATGTTGATGCCCGTCACTGCCAGCGGTTGGCAGTTGTACGAGGTGAAGGCGTTGAAGTGTTCTGCGTTGCACTTGGTCACGCGGTTGCCGCGATACAGTTTCTGTCCGAAACAGACGCAGACTTCGGGCACTCGGGGACGCTTGTGTTCATCGCAGGCGGCTGCCAGTTCGATGGCGTTGATGAGGTTTTCCTTGCCGTCGGTGCGCAGCACGCCTATCGGCAGTTGGCTGCCTGTCAGGATGACGGGCTTTGCCAGATTTTCGAGCATGAAACTGAGGGCGCTGGCGGTGTACGCCATGGTGTCGGTGCCGTGAAGGATGACAAAGCCGTCAAAGGCGTCGTAGTTGTACGTGATGATTTCCACCAGTTTCGCCCACAGCGTCGGCTGCATGTCGGAGGAGTCGATGGGTGGGTCGAACTGATATGTGCGGATGACGTAGTCGAACTCCCGCAACTCGGGTACGTGCTTCTGCAAGTGGTCGAAATTGAATGTCGTGAGCGCGTCCGTCTGCGGGTTGCGAATCATACCAATCGTTCCGCCGGTGTAGATGAGCATCACTCGCCGACGGATGCTGTACAACTTTTTTTCCATACGTGCTGCGTTTGAATCCGCTGCAAAGGTAAGAAAAAATTGGCAGATGCACGCCCTGCAGCGCCGAAAAGTTCGCATTTTGACAGCATATTTCGGCTTGCAGGAGGTGCATCTGCGATTTCAAGTTAGCAAAATGTCACTCTCCGATTTCCCAACCCAAGGCGCTGGCTCCCAGCACGGCGGCATTGCTGCTCATGAGTCCGGAGACGAGGAATTTGGCCTTGTTGCGGAAGATGCCCATGACGTGTGCATTGTAGGCTTCCTCGATGGGTTTCATCAGGAGGTCGCCCGCCTTGGTCAGTCCGCCGAAGAAGATGAAGGCTTCGGGTGAGGAGAAAGCAGCAAAGTCGGCACAGGCTTCGCCGAGCATCTTGCCGGTGAATGCAAAGATTTCCTTGGCTACCGCGTCGCCCTTTCCGGCAGCGATTGACACGTCGAGACTCTGAATTTTCTCGGGGTCGAGTTCGCGCAGCAGGCTGGGGCGGTCGGTCTTGGCAAGGATTTCGCGTGCGGTGCGCGCCACGCCCGTTGCCGAGCAATAGGTTTCGAGGCAGCCTTTGCGTCCGCATCCGCAGGGACGGCCTTCGTCGCCTCGCACCATCGTCACGTGCCCGAGTTCGCCGGCAAATCCGTCGTGTCCGTAGACGAGTTGTCCGTTAATCACGATGCCGCTGCCGACGCCTGTTCCCAACGTGATGACGATGAAATTCTTCATGCCGCGTGCCACGCCGTAAATCATTTCGCCCATTGCGGCGGCATTGGCGTCGTTCGTCATGGCAACCGGGATGCCGAGGGCGCGGCTGAACATGTCTGCCAACGGCACGATGCCTTTCCACGGCAGGTTGGGGGCGTGCTCGATAGCACCCGAATAGTAGTTGCCGTTGGGTGCACCGATGCCCATCGCCTTGATGGTGGCGATGCCGCCCACGTGCTCTATCAGCGGTTGCAGACACGCCACGCCGGCTTCGACGAAGGCTTCTGCCGTGGCATACTCTTGCGTGCGGATGGTGTTGTCGCAAAGCACTTCTCCGCGTTGGTTGACGATGCCGAAGACGGTGTTCGTACCGCCAAGGTCGACACCGATGACATAGGGTTTTACTGTATCATTCATCTTTGTTGTCTGTTTTTGTTCGTTCATGGTTTGACAACGCAAATTAAGCAAAAAAAGATGAACAATCGGTCTTTTCGGTTGCTGAATTTCACATTCCGCCCACTTTTTGGAAAAAATGCGTCCCTATATATATAAGGTATGCCGATTTTTTTGTATTTTCGCACAAAGATGCAAAAAACCATCGCTTGGCATGTTAGAATTAGCGTTCGCGTGCCCTCTTTATCAGAAAAACCCCAACCGCTATGATAGACAATTTCACGACATGGTATTCGGCACTCGAGCCAATGCTGCAAATGTTCTGGGGATGCGCAATAGTGGCATCCGTCATTTTCCTCGTACAAATGGTGCTGACTATGATTGGCATGGACGGGCACGACGTAGACACGACGTTCGACGTTTCCGACTTTGGCGACATGGACGGCAGCACCATGGATGCCGGTGGCGGGCTGTCGCTGTTCAGCATCCGCAACTTCATCAACTTCTTCATGGGCTTCGGCTGGGCAGGCGTCAGTCTGCACTCGACCATCGGCAGCAACCTGTGGCTGGTGCTCGTGGCTGTCGCCGTCGGTTGCGCTTTCGTGTGGATGTTCTTCTACATCCGTCGGCAAGCCCACAAGTTGGAGGCAAACGGGGCGTTCAACATCCAGAACTGCCTCAACCGCACTGCCAACGTCTATCTGCGCATTCCGCCTCGGGGCGAAGGCAAAGGCAAGGTGCAAATCTCGGTGAACGGCGCTTATCACGAACTCGACGCACTGACGGACGGCGATGCCATTTCGACGGGACAGAAAGTGCGCATCACCGAAATCATCGACGGCGAAACGCTTCGCGTCAGCGCACTCTGACACGCTTATTCACGCAATCATTCAATATCAATATTTAATCCTTAAACCGTATGGAACACATGTATTTGATTATCGCCGCCGCAGTCGTGGCCATTCTCCTCTTCGTATCGATTATCAACCGATACCGCCGTTGTCCTTCCGACAAGATTCTGGTCATCTACGGAAGCAAGAGCAACAAGTCGAGTGCACGATGCATCCATGGTGGTGGTGCCTTCGTATGGCCTATCATCGAGGACTATGCCTATCTCTCGCTGACACCCATCTCTATCGACGCCAACCTCACCAACGCCCTCTCGCGTCAGAACATCCGCGTCGACGTACCGAGCCGCTTCACCGTCGGCATCTCCACCGACCCCGAGTCGATGAACGCTGCTGCCGAACGTCTGTTGGGTCTGACGCCCGGACAAATTCAGGAACTGGCACGCGACATCCTCTTCGGTCAACTCCGTCTGGTCATCGCCACGATGAGCATCGAGGAACTCAACAACGACCGCGACAAATTCCTCGAAAGCATCAGTGCCAACGTGGAAGTGGAACTCAAGAAAATCGGTCTGCGCCTGATTAACGTCAACGTCACCGACATCAAGGACGAGAGCGGATACATCGAAGCCCTCGGTCGCGAAGCCGCTGCCAAAGCCATCAACGAAGCGAAGGTGCGCGTGGCAGAACAGGACAAAGTCGGTGAAATCGGTAAGGCAGAGGCTGTCCGCGAAACACGTATCCGAACGGCTGAAGCGAACGCCACGGCGGTGAAGGGTGAAAACTCGGCGAAAGTAGACATCGCCGTCAGCGATGCCGACCGCCGCGAAAAGGAAGCGGAAGCACAACGCAAGGCAACGGCTGCCGAACGCGTGCAACAGGCGAAGGCGCAACAGGAGGCATACGCTGCCGAACGTGAAGCGGAAGAAGCACGTGCCGAACGCGAACAGGCTACGCAGAAAGCCAACATCCTCGTGCCACAGGAAATCGAAAAACGCCGACGCATCATCGAAGCCGAAGCCGAAGCCGAGAAAATCCGCGTGAACGCCAAAGGTGAAGCCGATGCCATCTATGCCCGCATGGAGGCAGAGGCAAAGGGTCTGTACGAAGTCCTCACGAAACAGGCTGCGGGTTACGACAAGATGGTGCAGGCAGCAGGTGGCGACGCCAACAAGGCATACATGCTGCTCTTGCTCGAAAAACTGCCCGAACTGGTGAAGACGCAAGTGGAGGCTGTCAAGGGCATCAACATCGACCACGTCACCGTCTGGGACAATGGTGCGAACGGAGCCGACGGCAAAGGTTCGACGGCAAACTTCGTCAGTGGTCTGATGAAATCCGTTCCGCCGCTCAACGAATTGTTCGACATGGCAGGCCTCAACCTCCCCGAGTATCTCGCCAAGAAAAAGGAAGTGAAACCCACCGAAACGGATGCCGAAGAAGTGGAATAATTCACTGGCATACCCTATACGCAGAAAGCGTGGGACGACCGCCCGTCGGTTGTCCCACGCTGTTGTTTTGTCCGCATCATCCCGATTTTTAATGCGCTATCGAACGCGGTCGGGCAGATAGTAGCCGAGGTGCGGCGGCTGATTGTAGGCGACATTCTGCCACACGATGCCCATGCGGTAGACGTGGTCGCTCATCAGCGTCGGCACACGCAGTTGGGTAGGCAGATTTGTCGTAAAGATATTGAGGGTGCATCCGTCGCTCATGTCCCACAGCAGCACTTCTTCGCGCCAGTCGCCCAGCAGGTCGGCTTGCAGGCAAGGCGTGTGCTTCGTGCCGTTGCAATCGGCAGAGTTGCCGTAGGCACGAAAATCGGCAAGGGTGACGATGCCGTCCTCCGTCACCTTCGTAATGCGGCACGCATCGAGCAGTTCGTCCTGTGCATCGCCGTCCCAATAGATGCGGAAATTGATGCTCGGCTGCACCTCGGCAAGCACTTCACCGGTCGTGGCACTGCGCACGCTGCGGTCGTCTGCCGACCAAAGTTCATAGCCGCGATGCGAGGGCAACACGTCGGCAGCCAGTCCGCGTCCGTTGTCCGTCCGAGTGTTTTTGCCTCGCAACAGCACTTCGCCCGTTGCTGCATCATGCACATCCCATGAGTACGTGCCGCGATTTTCATGCACTTGGAAAATTTCCAACCCCTCGCGGTCGGGCATCAAGTCGCCGAAGTGTATCGCGTCGCCATGCCCGTATCCGGTGGCATAGAGCAAGGTGCCATCGTCGTCTACGGCTGCAGAACCATACAGAATTTCGTCGCGACCATCTCCGTCGACATCGCCCACCGACAGGTTGTGGTTGCCGTTTCCGTAGAGCGTGCAACTGCCGCGTCCGCTTGTGCTGCGTTCATAAATGTATTGCCGCGTCTTGCCTTTGCGGTCGGTGACATACACCTCCGTCGGTGAAACGGACGCATGGAGCCATCGCGTCGTCAGCCGTTTGCCGTCGAAATCCACTGCCCAAAGATAGGCGCGAGTGTAGTAGCCGCGACCGAACACCGCACTCAGCCGCTTGCCGTCGTCACCCAACCGGGCTGCACAAGCCAGATAGCGGTCGCAACGATTGCCGTAGTCATCGCCCCAAAACGATTTGTCGGGCATCGACGCCGCACCACCCCACTCTCCGGCACGATTTGGTCGATAGTAGATAGTGTGGCGCGCACATCCCGAACGTCCGTCGAACAGGGTCAGAAATTCCTCTCCGCCGAGCACATAACCGCGTCCGTTGACGTAGGATGCCGCATTGTCGCAACGCAGTCGTCGGTCGGTAGCGGCTTGGGAGACGAACTGCCCCATTGCATCCACCGAACCCGGTGCCGTCTTGCACAGCAATTCCGCACAGCCGTCGCCGTCGAGGTCTGCCACCACCATTTGCGTATAGTGAGCCCCGGCACGGATATTCCGTCCGAGGTCGATGCGCCACAGGCGTCGCCCATCGTCCATTCGGTAACAATCGATGAGCACGTTGTCCGTCTGTCCGCCATGCGAATTGTCGTGGGCATTGCGCGGTTCCCACTTCACAATCAGTTCGTAGCGGCCGTCACCATCCACGTCGCCCACACTGCAATCGTTGGGAAAATAGCGAGGTGACGGACGTTCCAGCCGCAACTGCCGAAACACGTCTGCCCACGGCGTGAACTCCTCCGTCCGTTCCACTTCCTTTCCGTCGCGGCGAACGACGATTTGATAACGGCTGGAAGGCAATCCGTCCGCATCGACATAGCACGTTGCCGCCGTCAGCATCGTCGCAACCGCTTGTCCGTCGCGCACCACGTCGAACGTCGTGGCAGCATCATCGGTCGGCAACAATCGCCAACTCACAAATTCGCCTGCACCACCCTGTGCAGGCAAGGCTACGGGTGCGCGGTCGAGGGTTTCACGAGCAGAAAGATGTACGAACATGACCGTCCATATCCATGCGAAAAGAAGAAAAAATTGTCGTTTCATCGTGTATGTGAGAAAGATAGGTGTCTCTGTCTTGCAAAGATAGTAAAAAAAGCAATGCAAACTTTCGCGTATCGCAGAGAATGTGTAAATTTGCCAAATATTCAACATTTCAAATCCATGAAACACCTTCTCTTCATTCTTGCGCTGACCCTCGCACTGCCAGTCGGTGCACAAAATCCGCAACGCGGCACT
>JAFLUS010000107.1 GCA_022508685.1 Prevotellaceae bacterium
AAATTGAATAAAAGTGGAATATGGTATAGCCTATTGTATATCAGCGACTTATATTGCATATACCTCGAAAGGTGGATAGTTGCGAATTTCGCAACTAAAAAAATGGATACAATTTCCCGAAAAGGAGAGATTTACACTGCTATATATATAAGGAAGCATTCTCTCGCCGATGGCTTTGCCGGTAGTGAAGAGGTTGTTTTTTCCGTCTGAAGATTTTGAAAAGTTGTACGTATTGAGGATTTTTGGCACATTTTTGTTTCGATTTTCATTTTTTTGTGGAGAACATTCGCTTGTATTTCTGCTTTTTTATCTATCTTTGCGATGTCTTGGGACCTCTCTGCGTGTTTTTGTGCATACAGGGTGACAGCCCAAGACCAAGAAGGCGTTATTGTATGCAGTTCATTCCTGTGATAGATATAAACCAATAGAACGATTAAATAATTAAATATTAAATATTAAATAATATGGATATTGAGTATATTATCGGTATAGTTGCCGGTATTTTCGGTATTTTGACTGGTGTTGCGTGGTTGCATGGTGTGTTAAAAAAACGTGTAAAGCCTAAATGCTCCAACGACCTGTTTAAGGAACTTGCGAATAAGCAACTTACTGATGCCAAGAAGAAGAAAATTCTTGTTAAGTTAAACAAAAAGTCTATTATTAAGGGCAGATTAAGTCAAGAGTACATTGATGGGTTTCAATGGAATAACAGAGGTGTTGAGAAATTATTTCTTGACCTTTGTGATGCCAATCATATCGAGCCTACTGATGACATTTGTTTGGACTTATTGGCAGCAAGAATGCCTTCTTTACAAAAAAAATACAAAGAAAACAGCAAGCAGGGTGAAGTGAAGGAGGAAGAAAAGGAGTCCCCCGAAGTTGCAGAATGTAATTCCACACAATCAATGCCAATGAAAGAGACTGTATATTTTTCAGAATACATAACGGCTTATAAATGCTGGAACAACATAAAAGAGGCTCTTGAAGCACATGGAGTTTCATATGGTTTGTTGCCGAATACAAAAGACATTTGGGCACGAGATTATATGCCTGCCTTCTCTGGTGGTCGTTTTGTGGCATACAAGTATAATCCTGATTATCTACAGGAGAGCAAGGAGTATATTACCGATAATGTCAATGACGTTTTTGACTTCTCAAAGGATTCGATGGTCAATATAGACTTGATAATTGACGGAGGAAACATCATTGTATGTGATGATAAGATTATCATGACAGATAAGATTTTTGTTGAAAATCCTGATTATACAAAGGAACAAGTCGTTCAAATCATCGAGGATGCCTTTTCTGCAAAATTGGTTGTTATACCTTGGGATAGAGAAGAAGAATATGGTCATGCAGACGGAATGGTAAGATATGTGTCAGACAATCACGTTCTTATCAACAATTATAAGGATATTGACCCGGAACTGAGACAGAAGATTTTGGATGCTCTGACACCACATTTTTCGCAAATCTCAGAGTTGGAATATGGCTCTGCCCAAAGAGTAGATAGTTGGGCGCACATCAATTATCTTCAAGTTAACGATATTATCTTTGTCCCTCAGTTGGGTATACCAAGTGACCCGCTTGCCATTGAGCAAATCTCTAAGATATTCCCAAGTTATAAAGTTGTACCTGTAGAAGTAAAAGGTATTGTTAAAAAAGGAGGCGCATTAAATTGTGTTTCATGGAATCATATTGAAAGTTAAACACACACATTGAATATTACGACAGAATGAGTAGTCGTCACATCATTTTGTCTGTAAATATGAAGGGTAGGGTATGCGTGCATATTCTATCCTTCATAATTATAGATAGTGGTGAACATTCTTTCCATTGCTTCACTGCTGAAAAGATTGTTTCATTGCTTTTTCCTTGCTTTGCATTTGCTGTTGGACTCTCCAATTGAGGTCAATATGGGCTCAGATGCGAAAAAAGGGAGTTTTTTTGCAAATTTTCGGAATTTCTTTCTTAAATTTGCAGTCTTAAATGTAGATAGACACGAAGATGACATTTACAGCCGAACAGATTGCTGCATACGTGGGAGGAACGATTGAAGGGGATGCGCAGACCGCGGTGACGACCTTTGCCAAGATTGAAGAAGGGGTGCCCGGTTCGCTCTCGTTTCTGGCGAATCCCAAATATGAGCACTATATATATGCTACAAAATCGAGCATTGTGCTGGTGGATAAAGATTTTCAGCCGCGCGAACCGATTGCTGCCACGTTGATACGTGTGGACAATGCTTACGCTGCGGTGGCGTCGCTGATGACGCTTTATCAGTCGGCACAAACGCGCAAGACGGGCGTCAGTCCGTTGGCGTCGGTGGCTGAAACTGCTACGGTGAACGATGATTGCTACGTGGGGCCTTATGCCGTGATTGGCGACAATGCTGTCGTTGGTCGCGGTTCGTCAATTTATGCCCACACGGTGGTGGGCGACGGCGTAACGGTGGGCGAGGGCAGTGTGCTGTATCCCAACGTGACCGTTTACGATGGCTGCAAAATCGGGTCGCGCGTGGTCATTCATGCGGGTGCCGTCATTGGTGCCGACGGGTTCGGTTTTGCACCGACGGAGACGGGCTATGACAAAATTCCTCAATTGGGCATCGTCATTATCGAGGATGATGTGGAAATCGGGGCGAACACGTGCGTAGACCGCTCGACGATGGGGGCTACCGTCATTCACAAGGGTGTGAAACTTGACAATCTCGTGCAGATTGCCCACAACGTGGAGGTGGGCTGCCACACGGTGATGTCGTCGCAGGCTGGCGTTGCCGGCAGTGCGAAGGTGGGCGAATGGTGCATGTTGGGCGGACAGGTCGGTATCGCCGGACATATCAGCATCGGCGACCGCACGAACGTGGGTGCGCAGTCGGGTGTTCCCGGTGGCAATCTTGCTCGTCGTGGCGGTGCTACGCTGATGGGTTATCCCGCCATCGACCATAGGACGTGGGCACGGCAGTCGGCTGCGCTCAAGCAGTTGCCCGACCTCGCGGGCGAGGTGGCTGCGCTGCGTCGTGAAATCGAAGAACTCAAACAACGAACATAAGAACAATGCAAAAGCAACTTACGCTGAAAGATAGTTTCACCGTCAAGGGTAAAGGGTTGCACACGGGTCAGATGATTACGGCAACTTTCTGCCCTGCGCCGGAGGGACATGGATATAAATTGCAACGGACTGACCTCGACGGACAGCCCGTCATCGATTGTCTGGCTGAAAACGTGGGCAACACGCAGCGCGGAACGGTGCTGATGAAGGGCGACGTGAAGGTCAGCACGATTGAGCACGCCATGGCTGCGCTCTATGCGCTCCATGTGGACAACTGCCTCATTCAACTCGATGGGGCTGAAATGCCCATTCTCGACGGGTCGGCACTGCCGTTTGTCGAGGAGATACAGCGTGTGGGACTTGTGGAACAGAATGCGAACAAGGATTTCTACGTCGTCAAGCACAAGATTGAGGTGAAGGGCGAGAATGGCGAACACCTGCTCATCGTTCCCGACGAGGAATTCTGCGTCAATGTGATGATTGCGTTCGACTCCAAGGTGCTCGCGAGCCAGTTTGCCACACTCAACCACTATGCCGACTTCCCTTCGGAAATCGCTTCGGCACGCACGTTCGTCTTTGTCCGCGAAATCGAACCCCTCATGCAGTTGGGGCTCATCAAGGGCGGTGACCTCGACAATGCCATTGTCATCTACGAGAACGAACTGCCACAGGAACGCTACGACGCACTTGCCGACCAAATCGGCATCCCGCACAAGGATGCACGGCAACTGGGCTATATCCAGAACAAACCGCTGACGTGGCCGAACGAAACGGCTCGCCACAAACTGCTGGACATCATCGGCGACCTCGCCCTCGTGGGCAAGCCTATCAAGGGACGTGTCATCGCCACCAAACCCGGACATAGTATAAATAATAAGTTCGCGCGCGAGATACGCCGTGACATTCGCAAGCACGAAGTGCAATGCCCCAACTACGACCCCAATCAGGAGCCCGTGATGGACGTCAACCGCATCCGCGAACTGCTGCCCCACCGCTATCCCATGCAGTTGGTGGACAAAATCATCGACATCGACGAGAACTACATCGTGGGTGTGAAGAACGTCACATCGAACGAACCATTCTTCACAGGACACTTCCCGCAGGAACCCGTCATGCCCGGCGTGCTGCTGATTGAAGCCATGGCACAGGCTGGCGGACTGCTCGTGCTCAACACGTTGGAAGAACCCGAACGGTGGTCGACCTACTTCATGAAGATAGACAACGTGAAATTCCGTCGCAAGGTCGTGCCGGGCGATACGCTGATATTCCAAGTGAAGTTGCTTGCCCCCGTCCGTCGCGGCATTTCCTCCATGCGCGGTCTCATCTTCGTCGGCGACACGTTGGTGGCAGAAGCCGAGTTTACGGCACAAATCGTTAAGAACAAATAACATCCTTATGGCAAAAATAAGTCCTCTGGCATTCATCGACCCTGCGGCGCAGATAGGTGAAAACTGCGAAATAGGCCCGTTCTGCTTCATTGACAAGAACGTCGTCATCGGCGACAACAACGTGCTGATGAACAGCGTGACGCTGTTGGACGGAACGCGCATCGGCAATGGCAACACCTTCTTTCCGGGTGCCGTCATCGGTGCCATTCCGCAAGACTTGAAGTTCCGTGGCGAAGAATCGACGGTGGAAATCGGCGACAACAACCGCATCCGCGAGAACGTCACCATTCATCGCGGAACGGCGTCGAAAGGCAGAACCCTCGTCGGTTCCAACAACCTCATCATGGAGAATGCCCACATTGCCCACGACTGCGAATTCGGAAGCGGCATCATCATGGGCAACTCGTCGAAACTCGCCGGCGAAGTCATCGTCGACGACAATGCCATCATCAGTGCCGTGGTGCTCGTCCATCAGTTCTGTCGCATTGCAGGCTACACGATGGTGCAAGGCGGTTGCCGCACCAGTCAGGACATTCCGCCCTTCGTCATTGCTGCGCGTGAGCCCATTGCCTACGCCGGACTGAACATCGTAGGGCTGCGCCGACGCAAATTCTCTCCCGAAATCATCCACAACATCCACGAAACCTACCGCCTGCTGTACAACAGCAATCTCACCGTGAAGGAAGCCATTGAGCAAATCACCTACAGCATCCCCATGAGCAAGGAGATTCAGTACATCGTCGACTTTGTCAGCAGTTCGCAACGTGGCATCATCAGATAGTGCATTATGATATATCGCTTCATTCTTATTTCCGACGAAGTCGAGGACTTCATGCGTGAAATCAAAATCGATTCCGACGCCACTTTCCTCGATTTCCACAACATCATTCTGGAAACTTGCGGCTACAGCAACGACCAGATTACATCGTTCTTCGTCTGCGAAGACGGGTGGGTGAAAGGACAGGAAATCACGCTCGAAGACATGGGAACGAGTGCCGACGAAGACGTCTACATCATGGCAAAAACCCGCTTGAGCGACTTCCTCGACGAAGAGAAGCAGCACCTGCTCTACACGTTCGACCCCTTGGCAGACCGCGTGTTCTTCATCGAATTGTCGGAAATTCAGACCGGCAAGACGTTGTCAGCCCCCGTCGTGTCGCGACAGCAAGGCGAAGCACCGCAGCAGTTGCTCAATTTCGACGAATTGTTTGCACGCAACCCCATTCAGACAGCCACCAACGGCACCATTCTCGATGACGACGACGATATGTATGGCGACGGCATCGACGAAGAAGACATCGACCTCGAAGGCTTAGACATCAGCGATGGCGAACCCTATTGACACAGGGCTCCATGCCATGGCGCAACGTGAAGAGATTGTATGCGGCACGTCCCATACAGACTCTTCACGTTTTTTGTCCGACACAACGGCGCCGCCCACGCTCGTTGTGCTGCTCGGCCCCACAGCCGTCGGCAAGACCGCACTCAGTCTGCAACTCGCGCAACGACTCTCGTGCCCAATCATTTCGGCAGACTCTCGGCAGATTTACAAAGGCATTTCCATTGGAACGGCAGCACCGACGCCCGACGAACTGGCACAGGTGAAGCACTATTTCGTTCACCAACTCGAACTGGATGCCTACTATAGCGCCGCGCAGTACGAAACCGACGTGCTCCGTCTGCTTGCCGATGCACCCCGTCCGTTCCACCTCCTTTCCGGTGGCAGCATGATGTATATCGACGCCGTCTGCAATGGTATAGACGACATTCCGACCGTCGATGCCGACACCCGCGCCCTGCTGCACCACCGACTGCAAACCGAAGGCCTCGCCCCGCTTGCCGACGAACTGCGGCTGCTCGACCCCGAGTACTACGCCGTCGTCGACGTGAAAAATCCCAAGCGCATCGTCCACGCCCTCGAAATCTGCTACATGACCGGCCGCACCTTCACCTCCTTCCGTCGCGGCGCCGTGAAGCAACGTCCGTTCCGCATCGTCAAAATCGGACTCAACCGCTCCCGTGCCAACCTGTTCGACCGCATCAATCAGCGCGTCGACCAAATGATGCAAGCCGGTCTGCTCGACGAAGTGCGCCGTGTCTACCCTCTGCGCCACCTCAATTCCCTCAACACCGTCGGTTACAAAGAACTCTTCCGCGTGCTCGACGGCGAATGGGAACTCCCGATGGCCGTCGAACGCATCAAGAAGAACACCCGCGTTTATGCGAAAAAACAACTGACGTGGTTCAGTCACGACACCGCCATTCACTGGCTCAACCTCGACGAACTCACCACCGACGAAGCCTTGCAGCAAATCCT
>JAFLUS010000108.1 GCA_022508685.1 Prevotellaceae bacterium
CAGATGCAACGGAAGTGCACTCCAAATTGAATAAAAGTGGAATATGGTGTAGCCTGTTGTCTGTCAGCGACTTATAGTGTATATACCCTGAAAGGTAGTTAGTTGCGAATTTCGCAACTAAACGACGACGTTTGCATGGATAGCATAATCCAGACGATATAAGAACTCATTCGCCCCTATATTGTACGATACAAATTCTTTTTGTCTGTCATCGTTGCTGTTCAAAGACCATACAGCAGTCCCACCTTGAGTTCCGTGCTCTTGGCGTGGACGTTGTGGTAGTGCTTGTAGTTGGAGCGGCGGTAGTAGAGGGCGTACTCGGCGTTGAGGCGGAGGTGGTCGGTGAGTCCTACGCGGAGGTAGGAGCGGTTGAGGAAAATGGAGTTGTTGCCTTGGTCGCCCCAGTAGTAGTCGCCGGGGCGGTAGGGGTCGGGAGAACCTTTGGGGACGAACATGCGGGCGAAGTAGAAGTCGTTGCCGAGGGTGCAGCGGCGGAGGAAGGAGAAGTGCAGTTCGTCGCGCAGGCTGAAGCCTTGGGCGAAGTCGTAACTGCGGGGCATGAAGTAGTCGGCTGTGGTGCCGCCGAAGACGATGCCGCTGGCGAGCAGTTCGTGGTCGAAGAGGGTGCGGCGTGTGCGGTGCTGCGATGCCCATGCCAGTCCGAAGGAGCAGGCTTCGTTGATGCAGGGGTACTGACCGGCGCGGATGTTGTTCTTTTCGCCGTAGTTGTCGATGTAGCGGTAGACTTGGTGGAGTCCGAAGTCGTGGTTCCAGCGGGGTGTGCTCCACTGGTGGGAGAGGAGGCGTCCGCGGATGTCGAGGTCGCTGAAGGTGGAGCGTCCGGCTGCGAGGTTGATGAGCAGGTGGACGCGGAAGTAGTCGAAGGGTGCGGGATGCTGATGGGTGCGGTAGCGGTCGCCGTAGTCGAGTTGGAAGTCGAGGTAGCCGAGGTGGGCGTCGCGGTGCTGTCCGCGCATTTCGTGCAGTCCGCGGTAGCCGAGTCCGACGTCGAAGGTGAAGGGTTCGGGTTGCACGCGCTTGCCGCGGCTGTGGCTCACGCGCCATGCTTCGCCCGAGACGAGGCGGTGGACGCCGCGTGCGGGGTTGAGCAGCGAGCCTGCCAGTTCGGAGAGTACGCGGTTGAAGCCTGTCTTGGTGTTGTCGAAGATGATGTCGGAGGCGCGGTGGGTGGCTTCACCGATGACGGCTCCGCCGATGCCTGTGGAGAGGAAGTCGTTGAAGGATGGTGGGTTGCGTTCGCAGAAGTATTCCCATGTCATGCTGCCGATGAGGGGGTATGCCATGGAGAGCCAGTAGTTGTTGCCGTGGTGGCGTGCGGCGTTGAAGAACATGCTGCCGTGGAAGGGGTGGGAGAATTGGTTGCCGCTGTAACTGTCGTAGTCGAGCACGAAGTTGGAGCGGAGGTTGCGGCGGATGGTATGGATGTCGATGTCTGCCCACCGGCGGTCGTAGAGGAAGTGGTCCCACGACCATACGGCGAGGTTGATGCCGAGTGTCTCGACGAGTGGTTTGAACATGTTCTGCTTCGGCAGTGCGAGGGTGTCGTCGGGCGACAGCAGTTGCAGGTGTCGGCGTGTGCCGGTGAGCGAGTCGACCCATGTGGAGTCGGTCGTGGTGGTTTGTGCAGAGAGGGTGTGGGGGAGGAGGGTGATGAGTGTCAGCAGTAGGAACAATCGTTTCATAAAGCGTAAATACCTATTGTTGAAAGAAGGTGTGTGTCAGGATTTTTTCCAGAACCCGCGTGTGAAGAGCAGGATGACGGGGAATATCTCAAGACGTCCGATGAGCATCAGTCCCGAGCAGGTGAATTTGGCTAACGGCGAGAGGATATTCCACGAGTGTGCGGGGCCGTAGTAGTCCATGCCGGGGCCGACGTTGGAGAGCGACGACATGGCGAGGCCGAGTGCTTCGTAATAGTCGAACTGCTCGTGATGGATTTCGGGCGACACGCCGAAGAGTGCCAAGATGAATGCGCCGCCGAACAATGCGCCTACGAAGAGGGCGACGTATGCCAACAGCGTCTGCTGCACCTGTGTCGACACGATGTTGCCGTTGAAGCGGACGGGAAGGACGGCGCGAGGGTGCAGAATGCGCTTCACTTCGTTGCCTACCACGCGATAGATGATTGACCATCGCACACACTTGAAACCACCGCTCGTGCTGCCCGAGCAGGCGCCGGCAAACATGACGAAGAGCAGTATCGGCATGGCTGATACGGGCCAGAGCGTGTAGTCGCACGTTGCCAGACCGGTGGTCGTCTGCAAGGAGATGACGGTGAACAGCGATTCGCGGAAGGCGAGTTCGAGTGTTGACAGGAATGCCCCGACGTTGGAATAGTCGACGGTGGCGAAGTCAATCCGCGCAATCACAAGAATTGCTGTACACGTCAGCACCGTCCCGATGACGATGGCCAGATAGCAGCGCAGTTCTGCGTTGGCAAAGAACTTGCGGATGCGCCCTTTCAAAATCGTATAGTAGATGAGCGTGTAGTTCACACCCGAAATGAACATGAAGAACGACAGCACGTATTCCAGCATTGCCGATTGATAGATGTCGTGCAGCAGGTCGCTGTGTGTGCCGAAACCTCCCGTTGCCGTCGTGACCAATCCGTAGTTCACGGCGTCGAACGGCGACATTCCGCACAGATAGAGCGAAACGATGCACAGCAGCGTCAGCAGCAGATAGACGGTGCCAATCCATTTTGCCGTAATCGAGATGCGCGGATGCACCTTGTCGTGCATCGGGCCTGTGGCTTCGGCTGCAAAGAGTTTGACTTCGCCGACACCGAATGCGGGCAATATGGCGATGGTGAAAAAGATGATGCCGATACCGCCAATCCATTGCGACAGGCTGCGCCACATGAGGATGCTGTGGGGCTGTGCGTCGCAGTCGTCGATGACGGTTGCTCCGGTAGACGTAAATCCCGACATCGTTTCGAAGAACGCGCCCGACACTTCGGGTATGGAACCGCTGAAGAGGAACGGCAGCATCCCTATCACCGCGAAGACCAGCCACACGAGCGTGACGACCAGATAGCCGTCCTTGCGCCCCATGTTGGCTGCAGCGCCGCGGCCTGCCAGCAGTCCCAGACAGCCAATGGCAACGGCGATGACAACGGGCCACACGAACGGCAGATAGCATTCGTCGTAGAAGAGTCCGACAGCCATGCAGATTGTCATCAGTCCTGCTTCGATAAACAGCAGCAGACCTATTACCTTGATGATGAGTCGCCAGTTCATTGTCCTTCCGTTCGGGTTTGAATTTACCTAAAATACTTGTCGAGTTTCTTCAGCGTGCCGCCCATGCAGAAGACCACCACGCGGTCGTTGGTCTGCAGCACCGTGCGTCCGCCTACCAACTGGCCCTTGCCGTCGCGCACCATGCCACCGATGTTGACGCCACGCGGAAGTCCCAGTTCCATGACGGGCTTGCGCGTAACCTTCGACCCTGCCTTCACCACGAACTCGGCCACGTCGGCATCGGCGACCGTCAGCATCTTCATGTTGTCGACGCTCGACTTGAGGAGCATGCGGTAGATGTAACTTGCCGCGATTTTCTTCTTGTTGATAATGGTACCTACGTCGAGGTCTTCCGCCATGTCGAGATAGTCGAGGTTCTCCACCTGTGCAATCGTTTTGCGGATGCCCTTTCGCCGTGCTGCCACGCACGAGAGGATGTTCTCCTCGTCGTTGTCGGTCAGTGCGATGAAGGCTTCCAGATTGTCGAAACCTTCGTCGCGCAGCAAGTCCATGTCGTGTCCTTCGCCGTTGATGATGAGTGTGCGCGGTTTGGCGAGTTTGCCCAACTGCTCGCAGCGTTCCACATTGGGCTCCACCATTTTCAGGTCCAGATGGTCGGGCAGTGCCCAGTCGGCACGCACCGACAGTTTTCCGCCACCGATAATGATGGCGCGACGCACGGCGGGATAGTCGTCCTTGCCCGCCAGATGTCGGATTTCGTTGATGTTCTCGCGCGTCGTCATGAAGAAGACGAGGTCGCGCGGCAAGATTTTTTCATCACCATACGGCATGACCGTCTCGCCGTTGCGCTTGATGGCGACGACTTGGAACTTGTGTCCGTTCGCCATGCCGATTTCCTTCAGCGTATGCCCCACGAGCATGTTGTGCTCGTTGCCGATTTCCTTGTCGAGAATAGGGTGGTTGTCGTGCATCTTGAGGCTCAGCAGGAGCAAGTCGCCGTCGACGCCGAATTTCCACAGTTGGCGCACCCACGAGAATTGCGCGGAGTCGGCAATTTCCTTCGCCGCCAGCAGTTCGGGATAAATGAGTGACGAGATGCCGGCTTTTTCAAAGAACTTCAGGTTCTCCGGCTTCATATATTCGTAATTGTCAACTCGTGCCACAGTCCGCTTCGCACCCAACTGGTGGGCAAGCATGGCGCACGTGAGGTTCAGACTTTCGTGAGGGGTGACGGCAATGAACAAGTCGGCATCGGAAACACCCACGCTCCGCAGTCCGATGATGGACGCTGCGGAGACGGCAGACGTCATGATGTCGAGGTCGTTGCCCACTTTGCTCAACTTTTCCTCGTTCTCGTCGATGAGAACGACGTTCATGTTTTCCTTGGAGAGCAAACGGGCGAGATGTGTGCCGATTGCACCGGCTCCTGCAATGACAATTTTCATATATTCAAAATCATGTTTCGGATGGCGTCCATATCCATGTGGCAAATCTTGCGCTGTTCAGCCACCGTTCCGTGTTCTACAAACGTGTCGGGAATGCCCACGCGCTCCACCTTGCACGCATAGCCGTGGTCGGACATGAATTCCAAGACGGCAGAACCGAGACCGCCGCTGACGACACCGTCCTCCACGGTCAGCACGCGCGGGAAACGCCGTCCCACTTCGTGCAGAATGTCTTCGTCGATAGGTTTGAGAAAACGCATGTCGTAGTGCGCCACGCCTTCGGGCAACATGCGAGCCACGTCAGCACCAATGGGGCCGAGCGTCAGCACCGCCACGTCCTTTCCGTCGCGCAGTCGGCGACCTTTCCCCACGGCAACCGCTTCGAGCGGACAGCGCCAGTCCACCCGGCTGCCGCGGCCACGCGGATAGCGGATGACGAACGTGCCCATGTCGGGCTGCTGTGCCGTGTACATCAGCCGGCGCAACTCCGTTTCGTCGTATGGCGACGCAATCGTCAGATTGGGAATGGGGCGGAGGAAAGCAAGGTCGAATGCACCATGATGCGTAGGCCCGTCCTCGCCGACCAGTCCGGCACGGTCGAGACAGAGCACCATGTTGAGGCGCATGATGGCAGCATCGTGAATGATGTTGTCGTAGGCACGCTGCATGAACGAACTGTAGATGTTGCAGAACGGCAGCAATCCGTCCTTCGCCATGCCGCCCGAGAACGTCACGGCATGACCCTCGGCAATGCCCACGTCGAACGTGCGGTCGGGCATCGCCTCCATCATGATGTTCATGCTGCACCCCGTAGGCATGGCAGGCGTGACGCCGACGATACGCGGATTCAGCCGAGCCAGTTCGAGAAGCGTTTCGCCGAACACGTCTTGGAACTTTGGCGGACACGCCTTCGCGGGTTCAGAATCGAGCCGCTCACCCGTGTCTTCGTCGAATTTTCCCGGTGCGTGCCACACGACGGCATTTTCCTCTGCCGGCGCATAGCCTTTACCCTTCACCGTGTGCAGATGCAGCATCTTCGGGCCCTTCATCTCCTTCACGGCACGCAGGATTCTCACCAGTTCCACCACGTCGTGCCCGCCGAACGGGCCGAAATAGCGGATGTCGAGACCCTCAAACATGTTCTGCTGACGCGAAAGCACCGACTTCACGCTGTTGCTCAGACGGATAATCCCCTTCCGCCGCTTCTCGTTCAAGATGCCCCAACGCTCCAGCCGCCGAGCCAGCCGGAACCGCCAGCGGTTGTACGTCGCATTCGTATTGAGTTTCAGCAGATATTGGCGCATGCCGCCCACGCTGTTGTCAATCGACATGTTGTTGTCGTTCAGGATAATCAGCATGTTGTTGGGCGTCGACGACGTGTTGTTCAACCCTTCAAACGCCAGACCGCCACTCATGGCGCCGTCGCCAATCACCGACACCACATGGCGGTTCTCACCTTTCAGATACGCAGCCACCGCCATGCCGAGTCCGGCCGAAATCGAGTTCGACGTATGGCCGCAGCAGAACGTATCGTATTCACTTTCAGTCGGAAACGGGAACGGACGTATCCCGTGCAATTTGCGGTTGGTCGAAAACCTGTCGCGACGTCCCGTCAGGATTTTGTGTCCGTAAGCCTGATGCCCGACGTCCCACACGATGCGGTCGTAGGGCGTGTCGAACACATAATGGAGCGCCACCGTCAGTTCCACCACGCCAAGGCTGCTCGCCAAATGCCCGGGATTGACGCTGAGTTCATGAATGATGTCGTGCCTCAATTCCTCGCACACCTTCGGCAACTCCTTCACGTCGAGTTTCCGCAAGTCCTCCGGTGAATTGATGTTCGGCAGATATTTGAAAGTATTGTTGTTTTCAGTCATGTTTCGTCGTTTCAACCCTGTGGCGTCAGCATTTTCCATGCTCGCCACAAACAGATTCAATGGGCAAAGTTACGAATAAGCGAGGACAATGCAAAATGAAAAACAATATTTTCAATTTTGCCTTGTCGAGCGCAAGTAACTTCGGCGCAGCCAACGTTACCGAATAAGCGAGGACAATGCAAAATGA
>JAFLUS010000109.1 GCA_022508685.1 Prevotellaceae bacterium
ACGCGGAATTCGGTGCGGCGATTGATGGCGTTGCAGATTTCCTGTTGCTCTTCGTTCAGTTTCTTGATGAAGGCTTCGGTCAGGGTGTCGCCTTCGTTCAGAAATTCGTGCTGCGCTGCCAAACGGCGACGGACGACTTTCGGACGGCTTTCGCCGTAGCCGACGGGGGTGAGGCGGTCGCGCTTCACACCATGTGCTATCATGTAGTTGACGACGCTTTCGGCACGGCGTTGCGCCAACCGTTCGTTGTAGGCGTCGTTGCCGCGATAGTCGCAGTGGCTGCTGAGTTCGATGGTGATGTTGGGATTTTCCTCCATCATCGTGACGAGGCGGTCGAGGGCTTCGGTGGACTCGGGCGTGAGGGTGGCTTTGTCGAACTCATAGAAAATGTTGTCGATGAGCACCGGAATATTGATGGGCGGAAGGGCGAATTGCAGGACGTAGTCTTCGCTTTCTTCGGACTGCGACACGCGCAATGCCTGTTTCACGTTGAGGTAGCCCTTGCAGGTGCCGAGAAAGACGTAGTCGACGCCGGGCTTGATGACTTTGGTGAAGGAACCGTCGCTGCGCACGCTCAGTTTTTCGTTCGTTCCGTCGTTGCCGACCATATAGACCAGTCCTTCGGGGAGTTCGTAGCCGTCCTTTTCATAGACCCATCCGGTGACGGTCTGCAGCACTTCGGGGAGTTCAAAACTGTAGATGTTTTCCCACCCTTTGTTGTCGTTTCGGCTGGAGCAGAAGAGTCCGCGATTGTGGACGCCGTCGAAGGTCATTCCGAAGTCGTCGGCAGAGGAGTTGAGCGGGAACTGCTGATTTTCGACTATCCATCCGCGGAGCGAGTCGGGCGTGGCTTTCAGGATGTCGAGTCCGCCCATGCCGGGATGTCCGTCGGAGGAGAAATAGAGGTCGCCGTTGGGGCGGAACGTAGGGAACACTTCGTCGCCGGGCGTGTTGATTGGTCGACCGAGGTTTTCAACTCCGCCAAAGCCGGACGACAGGATGCGCGTGCGCCAGATGTCCATTCCGCCCAATCCGCCGGGCATGTCGCTCACGAAGTAGAGCCATTCGCCGTCGGGCGACACGGCGGGATGGGCAAACGACGAAAGGGTGTCCTTTGAGATGTCGCACTTGGTGGGTTTCGACCACGATGCGTCGCTGCGCAACGATTGCCATATTTCGGCATTGCGGGGATAGTCGGGGTCGCTGGAACAGCGGGTGAAATACATCGTCTTGCCGTCGGGCGAGAAGCAGCAGGCACCTTCGTCGTAGTCGGTGTTGACTTCCGATTCCACCACTTCGGGCTGTTTCCACTTGCCGTTCTCTTCGCGTCGGGCGAGGAAGAGGTCGGCAAACTTCACACCGGTGATGCCGCTGTAGTCGTCGCCTGTCGCATCGTTGCGCGTGGAGGTCAGCACCAACTGCGACGACTCAAATTGGCTGATATTGAATTCTTCCTTGATGCTGCGCACGGCTTTCTGCTCGGCTGCTGCCGAAGCGGCTTGGTTGACATCGTCGCGGCTGCTGAACGTCCCTTCGGGCACGAGCATCGGACTGAAATCACTGCGACGGCTGTTGAAAACGGCTTCGCGCTTCACCTTGTAAAGATTGGGCTCGGCTTTCCACTGCGGTGCCAGTTCGCACGAGAGCAGCCCCATGTGTGCCAGTTCGTTGGTGGGGTCGAGTTCCAGATAGGCGCGGAAGTTCTGTTCTGCCTGCTTGTAAGCACCGAGTTTGAGTTGCTGCTGCGCCAGCCGGAGTACGGCGAGCGAGTCGGGGCATTTGTAGCGCACGGCATTCTGATAGGCAGCCACCGCCTTCTGCGTGTAGTTGATGCGTCGGTAGCATTCGCCCATCCACCACGACCGCACGCCGCGTTTGGCTTTGTCCTTCGGTTTGCAGTGGGCATAAGATTTCTTGAAGTAGACAGATGCCGTATAGTATTCGCCGAGCGCATAGGCTTGCTCCGCTTTCTTGAAAGCGATGTTCTCGTTGCTGCACGAGCAGACGGCAACGAGCAGGCACAGAGCGCAGAACCACTGTATTTTTGTCATCGTAGGGATGGATTTTCAGATGCACGTTCTTTCTTATATATATAACGCACGCACGCGCGGTTTATTGTCTTTCTGCCTCATCATTCAGGCGTCAGACCAAATGAAGCAAACGCACAGCAAGATGAAAATGAACAGCGTCGGCACCGCCTTGCTGAAAAGGCTGTGCCGACGCTGACATGCAATCGATTACCATTCAACGATTGACGAAGAACGTCTGCCAAATCTTCATGATGGACGATTGGTTGTGCGACAGAATTTCAGCCGAACGCGTGAAGTTCTTGTATTCGCGCCGACGTTCGGCGGGAATGTGCGCCAGCACGTTCTTGTCGGTCACCTCAAAGATTTCGAGATTGTAGACGAAGAAGAACGTGTCGATGACGGGCAACGGCTGTTCGTCGGGGTTGCCTTCGTAACTGCTGATGAGGTTGAGCCCGAGCGTACCGAACGCCTCGCTGCTGAGCGTGAACGACCCCATTTGGCTGACGTCGCGCGCCTTTTCGTCGAACCGCTTCTTGTCAATCAAACGGACGCGCACGACCTTGCCCACCGAGTCTTCGTGCACGATGCACCCGAAGGCATTTGTCCCGATAGGCATATACACGTCGCCGTTGCTGAACTTCACCGTGCTGATGCTCGTAGGGATGGCTTCCAGCAACGTGTCTGCCTGCATGAACCACAGCGTCTGGTTGCCGATGTGGATGTTGCACGGCACCACCGTCGTCTTCTTGTTGAAGAAGCCCGTCACCACTTCCGCCTGCTGAAAACGGCGGTTGAGGAAGGGCCATTCGCCGGTGGGTATCCAGTCGGCATCATCCTTCAAGGCTTGCTGCCGCTGCTTCGCCGTCACGGGCGCATCGAGCGTGCCGCCTTTCACCTTGCGCTGTGCCGTCGCCATGGTGCAGACGAGCACAAGCAGCAAGAGGGTTGTCGTCAGTCGGAGTTTCATCTGTGACATGTGGATATGAAGATGCCGAACCGATTATTTCACACGAATTACCAAATACTTCGACACGCTCCAGAAGCGATATGCGTCGTCGATACGGAGGGTGTATTCGCCACGCGCGTCCTTCATCAGCGAATAACTGTCGGCAGGGTGGGTCGTCAAAATCTTGACGTGGCGCGACGAAAGCGGAATGACCGTCGTCTGGCGAATGTCGATGCGCGTAAAGTAGTTCTTGTCGAAATCCTTGTTCTGCAACACTTCGCCCGAGTCGAGGATGCGGTGCTCCTTCAGTTCACGCGTCGTGCCATAGACATACCACGCCGTGTTCAGTTGCGTGTCTTGCTCACGGGCAATCTGCGCATTGTTCTCACTCTCCTGACGCACGCGCTCGTTTTCCTCCTTCACGCGCGTATTCTCGTCCTGCAGTTGGCTGACCGACTCGTCGAGTTCTTCGATGCGCACGTTCTTTGCTTCCAGTTCCTGACGCAGCGCCTTGATTTCGGTGTCGCGCTCTTCGAGTTGCTTGGTGAGCAACGTCAGTTTGTTCTTCAGTTCGCTCGACAATTTTCCGCTCTTCGCCAGTTCGCGCTGCAGTTCTTCAATCTTCTGACGGTTTTCAGCCATTTTGCTTTCGATAAACTGCATGTCCTCACGCAGCGCCTCCAGCGCATTGACTTCGGCACCTGACTCGCGCAACTGACGGATGCGGCCTTCGGCTTCGCTGATTTCGTTCAGTCCGTTTTCAATCTCATTGATGGAATTCCACAACGCATCCTGTTCGCCTCGTTCCTGTGCAAGCACACGTTCGAGCGAGTCGGCACGCAGTTTTTCGGGGCTGTCTTCCTTCTTTCCAAATTGGTCGCACGACACCATCACGAGTGCACATGCAACGGCGAACAATACTTTTTTCATGTTTGTGTACGTTTTTATTGGTTATATTTAATGTATACACTCTCCGTCCGCATCGTCCGTTTCCGCCGTCCGATACTTGTTCTTCGAGCGGTTGCGTTCGGGCTTCTCGTCGGCAGGCCGACCGCCGAGCACGATGACGATTTCGCCACGCGGTTCAGTTTCCGTGAAGTGGGCAATGACTTCAGCCAACGTGCCGCGCACGCTCTCTTCGTGAACCTTTGAAATCTCACGGCACACGCTCACCTGCCGTTCTGCACCGAACGTCTCGGCAAACTGCTGCAACGTGCGCAGCAGCCGGTAAGGCGACTCATAGAACACCATCGTCCGCGTTTCGCCCTGCAGCGCCGTCAGCCGCGTCTGTCTGCCTTTCTTCTGCGGCAGAAAGCCTTCGAAGCAGAACCGCTCGTTGGGCAGTCCCGACGACACCAATGCCGGCACGAACGCCGTGGCACCGGGAAGCGTCTGCACATCGATGCCATGCCGCACGCACTCGCGCACCAACAGGAAACCCGGGTCGCTGATGCCGGGCGTTCCGGCGTCGCTGATGAGCGCAATGGTGGCTCCGCCTTGCAGCCGCCTGACGATGCGTTCCGTCGTCTGATGCTCGTTGAACTTATGGTGGGAAAGCACCTCTCCGCGAATGTCGTAGTGATGCAGCAAGACGGCAGACGTGCGCGTGTCTTCAGCCAAAATCAAGTCGGCCTCTTTCAGCACCCGCACCGCACGGAACGTCATGTCCTCCATGTTGCCCACCGGCGTGGGCACGACATACAATCTTCCCATAACTGCGCAAATTTATAAAAGAATTGCGAGAATGACGGAACTTTTGCCAGATAAATGCACTTTTTTAGCATCTGTAAACACTTTTCATCCCATTTCTGCCCGCACTTTACATTTTTTTACTACTTTTGCCACATTCTACACAGACCGACTTATGAAACAACAAATCACATTCGACCGCTTCGTCCGTATCCTCGGCGCCCTGCTCATCACAGCCGTGATTTATTTCCTGCTGCGCCGCCTGAGCAGCGTGCTCACGCCCTTCCTCGTGGCATGGGTCGTCGCCTACCTGCTCTACCCCATCGTCTGCTTCTTCCAGTACAAATGCCGGCTGCGGTCGCGCGTGCTGAGCATCATCGCCACGCTGCTGGCAGTGCTGGCAGTGCTGCTGCTGACGGCATGGCTCGTCGTCCCGCCCGTCATGGAAGAATGTCGGAAACTGAGCGACGTCGTCGTCAGTTACGTGCAGTCCAACCAAGCCGTCACGCAGTTGCCGCAAATCATCGACGAATACGTGCGACCCTACCTCAACATTGAATATCTCTCCACCTACCTCACATTCAACGACGTGCGCATCCTGCTCGAAGACCAGTTGCCGCAAGTGTTCTCCATCATTTCCGGCTCCATCAACGCCATCATCGGCTTCGTCGCATCGCTCATCTCCATCCTCTACCTCTTCTTCATCCTGCTCGACTACGAAAAACTGAGCCACGGCTTCCTCAAAATCGTACCCACGCAGCACCGCCAGTTCGTAGCCGGAATGCTCCAAGACGTGGAAAACGGCATGCGCGGCTACTTCCGCGGACAGGCACTCATCGCCCTCTGCGTCGGCATCCTCTTCGCCATCGGATTTTCCATCATCGACTTTCCGCTCGCCATTCCGCTCGGACTCTTCATCGGTTTCCTCAACCTCGTCCCCTATCTGCAGGTCGTAGGCTTCATCCCCACCATCGTCCTCGCCATTCTCAAGGCACACGACACCGGCGGCAGTTTCTGGATGATTCTGCTCGCAGCCTTCCTCGTCTTTGCCGTCGTGCAGACCATTCAGGACGTCTATCTGACACCGAAAATCATGGGGAACGTCACCGGACTGAAGGCAGCCGTCATCCTGCTCTCGCTCTCGGTGTGGGGCAGCCTGCTCGGCTTCGTCGGACTCATCATCGCCCTGCCCCTCACCTCGCTCCTCATTTCCTACTACCGCCGCTACGTGCTGCACGAAGAGGACACGCCTGCCACGCCGAAGGAAAACGCCACATAGACGCATTTCGTTCGGCAAAACAGCGTTTCGCGCCCATTTCTCCGCATCATCGCTTGATTTTTTCGCAAAATCTTTGGTAGTTCCGAAAAAACTCCCTACCTTTGCACTCGCTTTTGGGGAAACACGCCAAAAGCCATGAAGGTCAGACTCGCTAGCTCAGTAGGTAGAGCACAACACTTTTAATGTTGGGGTCTTGGGTTCGAGCCCCAAGCGGGTCACCACAAAAAAGAGAAGCAATGTGATTGCTTCTCTTTTTTCATATCAGTCCGTCAGGACGAACACGTTCCGAACTTGATGTATCAGCGCATTTTGCGGTGCACGCGCTTCAAAGCATTCTTCGCAATCTTGAAGGTAGAATTGTTAAAATCCTTTAACAACCAGTGTTAAATTTAACATTTAAATGTTAAAATTGAGTCTATTTTAGCGTCGCTGCAATTCATTGATTATCAAATATTTGCAAAAGCAAAATTTAGAGTGCACTTCCGTTGAATTTGAAGTGCACTTCAGATGAATTTAGAGTGCACTCCAGATGCAACGGAAGTGCACTCCAAATTGCATAAAAGTGGAATGCAGCGTAGGTAATTGTAAATCAACGCTTTGCATTGCATATACTTCACGGGGCAGTTAGTTGCGAATTTCGCAACTAAAACAGCAGCATTAAATCTGTGCGTTTATCAACATGAAATGCTCTGAAATCCGTCCAAAAGTTCTTCCGTTGACATCACACGCGAGTATGTTGAGAGGTAGTTTTCATGG
>JAFLUS010000011.1:0-8022 GCA_022508685.1 Prevotellaceae bacterium
GAATAAGTGTCACAAATTGTACATTTTTTCTGAAATAGTGTAAGTAATTGCGCTTGAAAAGTAACGATTGCGTAGTTCGGACGTATCTACATACGAAATCGGTTCCCGAAGCACTTTGTCTTCGGAAACCGACTTTTGTATATAATATATAGGTACGTATGTGCGTTACGACAGACCTTCGATTTCGCCGTTGACGATGTCGATGCGTTCTGCTTGCGGAGAACGTGGCAAGCCCGGCATGCGCATGATGTCGCCGGCGATGGCAACGACCATTTCGGCACCGCAGTTGAAGACGAGGTCGCGGATGTTGATGGTGAAGCCTGTCGGACAGCCGTAGGCGGTGGGGTCGGCAGAGAAGGAGTATTGTGTCTTGGCAATGCATACGGCAAACTGGCTGGCGTCGAAGGTGTCGGCTTGCAGCAGTTTCTTTTGTGCGGCTTTGCCGAAGGTGACGTTGTCGGCTCCGTAGACTTTGCGGCATACTTTCTCGATTTTCGTGCGGATGTCGTCGCTGTCGTCGTATGCGAAGCGGAGTGGGGCAGAGGGTTGCTGCTCGATGGTGTCGGTGACGAGTCGTGCGAGTTCCTCGGCTCCTGTTCCGCCTTCGTTGAAGGCGTTGTTGATGGCGAAGCCTACGCCCATTTTCTCGCAGTGTTCGCGCACGAGGCGGAGTTCGTCGTCGGTGTCGTTGGCGAAGCGGTTGAAGGCGACGACGACGGTTTGTCCGAAGCCTTGCAGGTTGCTGATGTGGCGGTCGAGGTTGGCGAGTCCGCGCGTGAGTCCTTCAGCGTTGGGTTCCTTGATGTGTTCGTGGGCTACGCCGCCGTGCATCTTGAGGCCTTGCGTGGTGGCGACGATGACGGTGAGTGCGGGTTGCAGTCCGGCTTTGCGGCATTTGATGTCGTAGAATTTCTCTGCTCCGAGGTCGGCGCCGAATCCGGCTTCCGTGATGACGTAGTCGGCGAAGGACATGGCAAGGCGTGTGCCGATGACGGAGGAGCATCCGTGTGCGATGTTGGCGAAGGGGCCGCCGTGCACGGTTGCGGGTGTCTGTTCCGTCGTCTGCACGAGGTTGGGGTGGAGTGCGTCGCGCAGCAGTACGCAGATGGCACCGGCTACGCCCATGTCTTTGACGCGGAAGGGTCGGCCGTCGGTGGTGATGCCGAGCAGGATGTTGTCGATGCGTCGGCGCAGGTCGTTCTCGTCGGTGGCGAGGCAGAGGATGGCCATGATTTCAGACGCGGGCGTGATGTCGAACCCGCTTTCGCCGACGACGCCGTCGGTGCGTGAGCCGAGTCCGGTGACGATGTTGCGCAGGTTGCGGTCGTTGACGTCGAGCACGCGTTTCCAGAGGACTTCGCGCAGGGCGAAGCCTTCGTCGCGGTGCTGGTAGATGTAGTTGTCGAGCAGTGCGCTAATCATGTTGTGTGCGGAGGTGATGGCATGGAAGTCGCCTGTGAAGTGCAGGTTGATTTTGTCCATGGGCAGCACCTGTGCGTAGCCTCCGCCGGCTGCGCCGCCTTTCATGCCGAAGCAGGGCCCGAGCGATGGTTCGCGCAGGGCGACGATGGCGCGTTTGCCGATGCGGGCGAGTCCGAGCGCGAGTCCGATGCTCACGGTGGTCTTGCCGATGCCGGCTTTGGTGGGTGTGATGGCGGTGACGAGCACAAGGCGGCTTTTGGCTATGCGCTCTTCATCGATGAGGCTTCCGGGCACTTTGGCGATGTGTTTGCCATACTGTTCGAGCAACTCGGTGGGGATGCCGACTTGTGTGGCGATGTCGGCGATGGGTGCCAATTGGCACTCACGTGCAATCTGAATGTCTGTTTTCATCCTTTGGGTGAATTGGTTTCGCGGACAAAGATAGGAAAAAAAGTTAGAAATGGAAAGTTGTGCATGATTTTTATGCTGCGTGGGTGGTGTTTTTTCTGCTTTTGCGTGCAGAAACGTCGGTTTCGCCAAATGGAGCCGTCATGGGTGGTTTTTAATTTATTCATTTACTGATGTTTATGGATGTGGAATTTTGTGTTGCGTCTGTCGGAAAATTGGTGCGCATTCCCGTGTTTTTTCTGATGCGTCAGAATGAAGATTGCGACGCATCGGAATGAATTTTGCGATGCGTGGCAATGAAACTTGTGATGCGTCGCAATTTCTGTATGGTCGAAGTGGTGGCAAAATGTTAATAAATTCACACAAAAAATCGGTGTTTTGAAGAATATTTATCTCATTTTGTAGGCTGTGATGTTAAAAGTGTAAGTTTTTTTAAGGTTTGTACTCTTTATTTCAATATTTTTGGCTAACTTTGCACCCCGAAATTAAACTATCTTAACAGATGGTCGCGCGCGAACGCTCATTTTCTCGAGAATAGGTGTATGCGTGTATATATTATATATAGGTACCGCGCGCGAGGGATAGGCACGACAAGTGCAGTCAATAAGTATAAAGGTAAAAAGAAATATTTATCATTATTCATTTAAATAAGAAAGAGAATGGGAAAAAGATTCATGATGATGTTGAGCCTTCTGCTGCTCGTATGCGGGCTGGCGCAGGCTCAAACGAAAATCACAGGTACCGTTGTCTTTGCGGATGACAATGAACCCGCCATGGGTGCGAGCGTCCTTGTAGTGGGCACGAGCCATGGCGTCGTCACGGACGGCAACGGTAAGTTCACCGTGACGCTTCCTGCAGGACAAACGAAGTTGCGTATCTCGTTCATGGGAATGGAGACTCAGACGGTCACCGCACGCAACGGCATGAAGGTAAGCCTGAAATCGAGTGCATCGACCACGCTGAACGACGTCGTCGTAACGGGTCTGCAGAGCGTGGACAAGCGATTGTTCACGGGTGCTGCAGTGAAGGTGGATGCAGAAAAAGCCAAAATCGACGGTATTGCCGACATCAGCCGCTCGCTCGAAGGACGCGTGGCCGGTGTGTCGGTGCAGAACGTGTCGGGTACGTTCGGTACGGCACCGAAAATCCGTGTGCGTGGTGCAACGTCAATCTATGGTAGCAGTAAGCCGCTGTGGGTGGTCGACGGTGTCATCATGGAAGACGTAACCGACGTCGATGCCGACCAACTTTCGTCGGGTGACGCCGTGACGCTGATTTCGAGCGCCATTGCCGGACTCAACAGCGACGACATCGAATCGTTCCAAATCCTGAAGGACGGTAGTGCAACCTCTATCTATGGTGCACGCGCCATGTCGGGTGTCATCGTCGTGACCACGAAGAAAGGTAAGGCAGGTACGACCCGCATCAGTTATACCGGTGAATACACCATGCGCCTGAAGCCGAGTTACCACGATTTCAACATCATGAACTCGCAGGACCAGATGGGTATCTACCAAGAAATGGAAAACAATGGTCTGATTTCCTTCAGCCGCACCTATCGTGCAGCCAGCAGCGGTGTATATGGCAAGATGTACCAGTTGATGAACACCTACAACCCGGCAACGGGCGGCTACATGCTGGAAAACACCACCGAGGCCAAGTATAAATATCTGCGTGCTGCCGAAATGCGCAACACGGACTGGTTCGACGAACTGTTCTCGAACAGCATCTCGATGAACCACTCTGTCAGCATGTCGACCGGTACGGAGAAGGCGCAGTACTACGCATCGTTCTCGCTCATGGACGACCCGGGATGGACGGAACAGAGCAAGGTGAAGCGCTACACGGCAAACATCAACGCCAACTACAATGTCAGCAAGAAGGTGACGGTGAACATGATTGCCAACACGGCATATCGTAACCAACGTGCACCGGGTACGACAAGTTACGCCACCGACCCCTTCACCGGAGCATCGTCGCGCGACTTCGACATCAACCCCTATTCCTATGCGTTGAACTCGTCGCGTACACTCGACCCCCACACGTTCTACCAACGCAATTTTGCTCCGTTCAACATCCACAACGAATTGGCAAACAACTTCATCGACCTCGACGTGTTCGACCTGAAATTCCAAGCCGAACTGAAGTACAAGCCCATCCGTACCGTTGAACTCTCCGTACTCGGAGCCTACAAGGTGTCGGCAACCAGCCAAGCCAACCAAATTCGCGAAAACTCGAACATGGCCATGTCTTTCCGTGCGATGGACGACGCCACGATGCGCGATGCCAACAACTGGCTGTACACCGACCCCGATGAAGCCAACACGCTCCCCGTATCGGTACTGCCCAATGGTGGTTTCTACAACGAAGACCACTACTCGCTGAAGGCTTACGACTTCCGCGCAACGGCAAGTTATAACGACGTGTACAATGAAGACCACATCCTCAACGTCTTCGGAGGTATGGAACTGAACAACACCGACCGTCGCCACACCAACTGGCAAGGTGTCGGCATGCAGTACGACATGGGTTACCTGCCCAACTACGACTACCTCTACTTCAAGCAAGGCGTTGAAGAAAACAACCTCTACTACGGCCTGTCGAACACGTACAACCGCGAAGTGTCATTCTTCGGAACGTCAACCTACTCGTGGAAAGGCCGCTACATCATCAACGGAACCATGCGCTACGAAGGCTCCAACCGCCTCGGCAAGGCAACGTCTGCACGTTGGTTGCCCACATGGAACGTGTCGGGAGCATGGAACGCACACGAAGAAACATGGTTCGAAAACCTGAAACCGACATTCAGCCACGCAACGCTGAAGGCATCTTACTCGCTCACCGGTGACAAACCTGCGGTAACCAACTCGCAAGTCATCATCACGGCATACAACCCGTGGCGTCCGTTCGGAGGCGACAAGGAATCAGGTCTTGAAATCTACGACATCGCCAACCCCGACCTGACGTATGAAAAGAAACACGAGTTCAACCTCGGTGTCGACCTCGGTTTCCTCGACAACCGTCTGAACGTGACATTCGACTGGTATCGCCGTAACAACTACGACCTCATCGGTCCGCGCACGACAACCGGTACGAAGGGTGTGATTACGGAATACGCCAACGTTGCATCGATGAAGTCCTATGGTGAAGAACTCTCGATTTCGTCGAAGAACATCGTCAACAAAGACTTCCAATGGTCGACCGACTTCATCTTCTCACACGTGAAGACCAAGGTGACGAAGTTGGAAAGCGCAACGACGCAAATCTATGAAATGATTAGCCAGACCGGTTTCACGATGAAGGGCTATCCCTACCGCTCACTCTTCTCGATGGACTTCAAGGGACTGAACGCACAAGGTATGCCGACCTTCGTCAACGAAGCAGGCGAAATCGTGACCAGCGACATCGACTTCCAGTCGAACGTACTCGACCACTTGGTATACGAAGGACCGACCGACCCCACTATCACAGGTTCGTTGGGTAACACCTTCTCGTGGAAGAACTGGCACCTGAACGTGTTCATCACCTACGCATTCGGCAACGTCGTTCGTCTCGACCCTGCATTCTATGCAAGTTATTCTGACCTCGACGCCATGCCGAAGGAATTCAAGAACCGCTGGACAGTGCCCGGCGACGAAAAGCGCACGGACATCCCTGCCATCGCCGACCTCCGCACCATTCAGCAAGACGGTCTCTTGAGCCTTGCATTCAACGCATACAACAAATCTACGGCACGCATTGCAAAGGGCGATTTCATCCGAATGAAAGAAATTTCATTGGCATACGACTTCCCCAAGAGTTGGATTAGCCATCTGGGATTGAGTTCTGCAAGTGCTAAATTGCAAGCCACCAACCTTTTCCTCATCTATGCGGACAAGAAACTCTACGGACAAGACCCCGAATTCTGGAATACGGGTGGTGTGGCAATCCCGATGCCGAAACAATTCACCTTTACGCTTCGACTCGGACTCTGATGAAGTCTGAATGTTTGAAGGATAAGAAACGTGTAAAACATAAGGATGATAAAGAATATGAATAAATATATAGGATTATCAATCGTCGCACTTTCCATGCTGTTCGTCAGTTGCAACGACTGGCTCGACAAATTGCCTGACGACCGTGCTACGGTAAATACAGAGGAGAAAGTTGCATACTTGCTCGTCAATGCGTATGCTACCCACTCGGTAGACTTCATGATGGAGCAAAGTTCCGACAACGTGGTTGACAATGGAAGCGTATATCCATACAGCATCGACCAAACGTTCATGTACTCATGGACGCCGATTGAAGCACAAGGTAATGACGACCCCTATTCAGTGTGGACGAGCCATTATCTGTCAGTAGCCGTTGCCAATGAATGTCTTGCAGCCATCGACAAGATGGGCAATCCCGCAAGCCTGAACGGCGAAAAGGCTGAAGCACTGCTCTGCCGCGCATACTCCGTATTCCGCCTGAGCAACGCCTTCTGTATGGCTTACGACCCCGAAAAAGCCGACCACTATCTCGGTCTGCCCTATCCGACAGAATCGGGCGTGGAAATCACCGACCGCGGAACGTTGGCTGAATTGTATGCGAAAATCAATCACGACATCGAAGAAGCCCTTCCGTTGCTCGACGACGCTCACTTGACCGTGCCGAAGTACCACTTCAACACGAAGGCTGCCTATGCTTTCGCAGCACGCTTCAACCTCTATTATCACAACTACGAACGTGCAATCCGTTACGCAACCATGGTGTTGGGTGACAAGCCTGCTTCACAACTCCGTAACCTCGAAAGTTACATGACGTTGGCAGGTAGCGAAGACATTTGCAACGCTTATCTGCGCACTTCCGAGCCGGCAAACCTGATGATGCAGACGGCTTATTCGACACTGGGTCGTGCACCCTTCTCCTACAGCCGTTATGCCAGCAACTACGACATCGTTGCCTACGAATTGATTTGGCCTAAAATGCCATGGGGTAGCGGCTCTTCCGACAACACGCTGTACTATTCGCACATGCTCTATGGTACCAACCAAGGTGTAGCCTTCCCGAAATTGTACGAACAATTCGAAATCAAGGACAAGGTGCTGCAGACTGGTTATCCGCACATCGTAGACGCCGTGTTCACGACCGACGAAACCTTGTTGGTACGTGCCGAAGCCTATGCACTCCGCAACAAGGCTGAACTGAACGACGTAGAGAACGCATTGGCTGACATCAACCTTTGGATTGGAAGCCATTGTGAAGAGAAAAATGGTAGTGCACGCCGTCCGGTCATGACCGAAGCATTGGTAGACACCACGATGAACAACATCGACTACATGGACACAATTCCTACAACAGGTCGTTCGCGCACGATTAAGAAGCACCTGCATCCGCAAGGCTTCACCATCGACGAAGAAGGCAGCACGCAAGAGTGTCTCCTCCAGTTCATCCTCCACCTCCGTCGTATGGAAACATGGCAACAAGGACTCCGCTTCCAAGATATCAAGCGTTATGGTATTCCGTTCAGCCACACGGTAGACGGTGCGCCCGCACTCATCTTCCTCTCCGGCGACCCGCGCGGTGCCATTCAGTTGCCGTCCGAAGTGATTGCAGCAGGTCTTGCACCTAACGACTACACCGTCCCGGAAACGGCACTGCCTGCCCCCGACGACGAAAGTAATGCTGCGAAGACAAGACGTTACACCGGAAACTAAAAAACAAGACCAAGATGAAAAAGTATATATTATCCGCATTGACATTGCTCTCCGTCGCTTTGTTCACCACATCGTGCAGCAGCGACGAACCGAGCGGAAACTCTATCTTCCGATACGAAGAGACAGAGTTCACGGAATTCGACCAGTGGCTTTACGACAACTTCACAAAGCCCTACAACATCCAGTTCATCTATCGCTACGTCGACCGCGAGACGAACAACCAGTACAACGTCGTTCCGGCAGACCCCGAAAAGGCTAAGGCTCTTGCAATTCTCATCAAGAACGTGTGGATTGAAGCCTACGAAACGGTGCTCGGACAAGACTTCATCAAGCAGTACGGCCCGAAAGTCTATCAGTTGCTGGGTTCTCCGCAGTACAACAGCAATGGTTCAATGGTGTTGGGTTATGCCGAAAATGCAGTGAAAATCACGCTCCTCCGTGTGAATGAAATTGACATCGACAACCTCTACATCAACATGACCGACCCGTTCCGTAGCCACTACGACGAGCC
>JAFLUS010000011.1:8122-15632 GCA_022508685.1 Prevotellaceae bacterium
CGCGACCTCATTGAGCAAAAACTTGAGATTGTCAAGGAATACATGTCAGGCACATGGGGCGTAGACCTCGACCTCTTGCGTGCCGAAGTGTTGAGCCGTGCCGAAAATGCACCTAATCTCGATTTGCGTACATTAAATTAAGAAGGAGATAGGATATGAAAAAGATATTCAACACCATGTTGCTGCTGGCAGCCACCCTGCTGTTCTCTGCCTGCACCTACGAAGTAGACGACACGTTCGACCAATCGTCGGCAGAGCGCATCGCGGCAGCCCTCAAGAAGAACAAGCAAGTGCTGACATCTGCCGAAAACGGCTGGATTATGGAGTACTATGCAGCCACAGGTTTCGGTGGTTACAACGTGTATGTGAAATTCACGGACGACGACCAAGTAACCGTGCAGAACGAACTCTTCGATGCCGAAGAAAGCGCGACATCGCATTACAAACTCGAGCAGAGCGAAGGCGTTATCCTTTCGTTCGACGAGTACAACAAGTATTTCCACTATTTCTCCGACCCCAATGGTAACGTCAGTGGTCTCGGTCCCTACTACGATGGTACGGGTATGAATGGCGACCTCGAATTCCGCATGGTATCCGTCACCGACGACCGCATCGAAATGACCGGTAAGAAGCATGGTTCCAAAATCGTGCTGACCAAGGTCAGCGAAGATTTCGACTGGGCAGCATACAAAGCCCAAGTTGAAGCCGTTGAGGAATCGTATTCGTTCAGTCAGTACGGCTTCGTCGTAGACGATGAAATGTTCCGCGCTGAAGTGTCATACCGCTGCTTCTACGTCACCATCAACGCCGGTACGGAAGAAGAACAGGAAATCGGTGTGCCTTACATCGTGAAGCCCGAAGGCTTGCAGTTCTATCGCACGCTCACGCTGAACGGCAAGGACATCACCGGTGTCACTTTTGTAGAAGACTACGACCGCAGCGACATCGAATGGCCCGCACTCAACGATGCATCCATCGTGATGGTGCCCGTCACTCCGCCGCTCAACCAGCAGTTCATCGAAGGACGTTGGTGGTTCACCTACAGCCGTCTCGGCGAATTTGCACAGCCCTACTGGTTGCAAGTTCAGCAGATTTTGGCAAACGAAAAGTCTGAAGACTCGCAAGGTGAGGAACTCTACTATGCATACGTCGGTCAAGACACAGGCGGCCGCTTCGGACTCGGCTTCGCCAGCCGTGGTAAGCAGACGAACAAGACCTTCGGTGGTACGATTTGCTTCGACTACACGTTGGAAGGCGAAGACGTCGTAACGATGTGGCACAATGGCAAGTTTGCTGAGGACGGTAAGATTTATTACAACACCGTCGGCATCAAGCCTATCGCCGTTCCGTTCGGAACCGGTACGGCAGACAAGCGCACGTTCAAACTCGAGACGGACAACTCCAAGCGCCCGTCGTACATCACGCTTGTAGACCAGAACGACCCGACCAACGTCATCACCGTTCTGCGTGCCGTTACCACCGACCCATTTGACAACTAATCCGTCGACAACGGATACATACACATACTGAAAGGGATGAGTCTCCGCGTGAGACCCATCCTTTTTTTCATTTCAGGGCGTTGCATGCGGCGTGTTTTTTGTACGCATCCGACGAAAATTTCTGATGCGTCGCAATAAAACTTCCGATGCGTCGCAATAAAACCTCTGATGCGTCACGAGAAAACTTTGTATGCATACAAAATTTTGCTACCTTTGCAAAAAATTATTGAAGCGATGAAAACAATCTACAGAATGATGGCAATGACTACATTGATGGCTGCCTCGCTCACGTCGGCGAAGGCGCAGACTGACCATGCTTTCCCTTATAGCGACGAGCGGTTTGCCGACTTGCAAATGCTGCGCTACGAGGTGAAGGATTTCGACAAACTGACGCTGCGTCAGAAAACATTTATCTTCTATCTGCAGGAGGCGGCACAACTCGGCCGCGACATCCTGTACGACCAAAACGGAAAGTACAATCTGCGCATCCGCAAGGCTTTCGAACTCATTTATGAACACTATGCCGGCGACCGCACCGACAGCCAGTATCTCGCGTTCGAAGAGTATCTGAAGCGGATGTGGTTCTCCAACGGCATCCATCACCACTATGGCTGCGAAAAATTCGTGCCGGCGTTCACTCGCGAGTGGTTGCTCGATGCGTTGGCATCGGTGCCGTCCAAGCATTTCACCCACTTGGGTCAGCCCTTCCTGACGGAAACGGCAGGCACGCCGTGGCGACAGACCGTCGACGGCTGGCTCGCCGACAACAATCTCTACGAAGTCATCTTCAATCCCGACGTCCTCGCCAAGCGCGTCAACCTCGCCAGCGGACAGGACCTCGTCCTCACCTCTGCGAGCAACTACTACGACGGGGTGACGCAACAGGAAGCCGAAGACTTCTACATGGCGATGAAAGACCCCTCCGACCCGCATCCCGTGATGTACGGCATGAACAGCCGACTGGTGAAGCGCGACGGCAAGATACAGGAACTCCGTTGGACGACCGACGGCCTCTATGGCGCTGCCCTTCGTCGCATCGTGGAGAAACTGGAACAGGCTTTGCCCTATGCCGACGACAAGGAGCAGCAGGCTGTGATTGAGAAACTTATCGAATTCTACCGCACGGGCGACCTCCACACGTTCGACGACTACACCATTCTGTGGGCGGGCAACACCGAGCCCCTCGTCGACTTTGTCAACGGATTTACCGAGTGCTACGGCGACCCTCTCGGACTGAAATGCTCGTGGGAGAGCATCGTCAACTTCAAGGACCTCGAAGCCACCAAGCGCACCGAGACGCTCAGCCGCAATGCACAATGGTTTGAAGACAACAGCCCCGTTGACAACCGCTTCAAGAAGTCGGAAGTGAAGGGCATCAGCGCCAAAGTCATCACGGCTGCCATGCTCGGCGGCGACCTCTATCCGTCGACCGCTATCGGCATCAACCTGCCCAACAGCGACTGGGTGCGCAAGGAACATGGTTCAAAGTCCGTCACGATTGGCAACCTCACCGAAGCCTACAACATGGCTGCAAAAGGCAGCGGATTTGGCAAGGAATTTGTCATCAGCCAAGAGATGCGTGACCTCATTGACAAGTACGGCGACGTTACCGACGACCTCCACACCGACCTGCACGAATGTCTCGGACATGGCAGCGGCAGACTGCTCGACGGCGTCGACTCCGACAGCCTCAAGGCATACGGCTCGACGATTGAAGAAGCACGTGCCGACCTCTTCGGACTCTATTATGTGGCAGACCCCAAGATGCAGGAACTCGGACTCGTGCCCGATGCCGAAGCCTACAAGGCGCAGTATTATACGTATATGCAGAACGGACTGCTCACCCAGTTGGTGCGCATCCAACTGGGCAACGACATCGAAGAAGCCCACATGCGCAACCGCGCCCTCATCGCCCATTGGTGCTATGAGCAGGGCAAGGCCGACAACGTGGTGGAACTCGTGCGTCGCGACGGAAAAACCTACGTGCAGGTGAACGACTTTGCCAAACTGCGCACGCTCTTCGGCCGTCTGCTTGCCGAAATCCAGCGCGTGAAGAGCGAAGGCGACTATGCCGGTGCACAGGCGTTGGTGGAGACCTACGGCGTGAAAATCGACCCCGAACTCCATCGCGAAATCCTCGACCGCTACACCAAGTTGAACCTCGCCCCCTACAAAGGCTTCATCAATCCTGTCTATACGGCACAGCGCGATGCCGACGGCAACATCACGGACGTTGTCGTTACCTACGGCGAATCCTATGCCGGACAGATGATGCGTTACAGCCGCGAAAACGCGACGCTCCCGCTCGTGAACGAATAAGGCACAACTGCTGCTGACGACGATGATGACGACGACGGACATCAAGACGGAACTGCGCACCATGATGAATGGTGTGGCATCGGCTGCGATGCGCGAAGCCGGCATGACGGCAGACTATCGCGTGAACTTCGGTGTCGAACTGCCGCGCCTCACGGCGCTGGCAGCCGACATCGCCGCGCAGACGCCGTCCGATGCGCTCGCTCCGTTGGCACAGCAACTGTGGAACGAACGTGTGCGCGAATGTCGCATTCTGGGCACGATGCTCTATCCGGCAGCGCAGTTCGACGGCGAACTGGCAGACATCTGGGTGGACGACATCCGCACCGCGGAGTTGGCGCAAATTGCTGCGCTCAACCTCTTTTCGCAGATGACGTCAGCCTCTGTCAAAGCCTTCGAATGGATAGCCTCCGACAGCGACATGCGCCAGATTGCGGGCTATTACACGTTGGCACATCTGCTGCGCACGTGCGTGCTCAACGAACGTTCAGCCAACGAGTTGCGCGACCAAGCACAGGCAGCACAGGGCAGTGCCAATGCCGCACTCCGCATGGCAGCCCTTCGTGCCGTGAGCCGCTTGGATGCGTCGTTGGCGTAGGCACCGGCAGCGCATCGTCGGTGGCGTCGCCGCACATTTTCGCGCAAATCTTTTTCTCGTGTTACTTTTTTCTGTACCTTTGTGCTGTCATTCCGAAACAGGGACACAGGCATGGAACCCATAGAACAGACCATCAGCAGGCTTCTGACCGAATATCTGGAATTGCACCAAATGCGCAAGACCCCCGAACGCTATGCCGTTCTCAAGGTCGTCTATCAGATGAACGGGCATTTCACGGTGGATGAACTGTATGCCGTGCTCGAGGGATGCTACCATGTGAGCCGTGCCACCATCTACAACGTGCTCGACCTCCTCGTCCATGCCGGACTGGTGGTGCGCCACACGTTCGGCACTTCCATGTGCTACGAAAAATGCTATGGCGTCCGCGATTTCCACTATCAGGTCTGTACGGAATGTGGTGCCGTGCAGCGCGTGTCCGCGCCGCAAGTGTCGGCAGCCCTTCGGGACGTCTCACGTCGCCGTTTCCATGCCACCCACGCCACGGTGTGCATCTACGGCTTGTGTGCCAAGTGCCAGTCCCGTCAGCAGCGGATACAAAAGAGCCTCGAACGCAGTAAAACAAAAACAACAACAAAAATAAAACGATGAAAGCAGACGTTCTACTCGGTCTCCAATGGGGAGACGAAGGAAAAGGAAAGGTAGTCGACGTGCTCACTCCGCACTACGACGTGGTCGCACGATTTCAAGGCGGTCCCAATGCCGGACACACACTGGAATTCGGAGGCGAGAAATACGTGCTCCGTTCCATTCCTTCCGGAATATTCCAAGGCAATAAAACGAACATTATCGGCAACGGCGTCGTGCTCGCTCCCGACCTCTTCATGGACGAAGCCCGCGAACTCGAACGCACCGGACACCCTCTGCGCGAGCGGTTGCTCATCTCGCGCAAAGCCCACCTCATCATGCCCACCCACCGTCTGCTCGATGCAGCCGTCGAAGCATCGAAAGGTGCAAGCAAGGTCGGCACCACAGGCAAGGGCATCGGTCCCGCCTACACCGACAAGGTGGCACGCACCGGTCTGCGCGTGGGCGACCTCGACGACCGCTTTGAAGAAAAATATGCCTACCACCGCGCGCTTCATCTGAAGCAACTGGAAGCATTGAACTATACCGACTTCGACCTCACCGAGGTGGAAAAACGCTGGATGGAAGGCATCGACTATCTGCGTCAGTTCCAGCGCGTCGACGGCGAACACGTCGTCAACGCCATGCTGGCAGACGGCAAGTCCGTCCTCTGCGAAGGCGCACAAGGCACGATGCTCGACGTCGACTTCGGTTCCTATCCGTTCGTCACCTCCAGCAACACCATTTGTGCCGGCGCCTGCACCGGTCTCGGACTGGCACCCGGACGCATCGGCCACGTCTACGGCATCATGAAAGCCTACTGCACCCGCGTGGGCGCAGGGCCTTTCCCCACGGAACTCTTTGATGAAGACGGACGCCGCATGCGCGACATCGGCCATGAATATGGAGCCGTCACCGGCCGCGAACGCCGTTGCGGATGGGTCGACCTCGTTGCCCTGCGCTATGCCGTCATGGTGAACGGCGTCACTCGCCTGATTATGATGAAGAGCGACGTGCTCGACACCTTCCCCGTCATCCGTGCCTGCACCTCCTATCGTCTGCCCGACGGCACCATTACGCGCGACTTCCCCTACGACATCACCGACGTCACTCCCGTCTACGAAGAACTGCCCGGCTGGCAGACCGAATTGTCGCACCTCACGTCGGAAGCGCAGTTCCCCGCAGCCTTCAGCGACTACATCGCCTTCATCGAACGCGAACTCGGTGTACCCGTCGCCATCGTCTCCGTCGGCCCCGACCGCGAGCAGACCATCGTCCGCGGCGAATTGTAAACACATCTCTCGCATCGATACATCATCTCACGACCTTCCTCCGTATGCCGTCACCTCGGCACGAAGGAAGGTCGTTTCAGTTTTTCACATTCTCTGTTTTATGCAAAAAATGAAAAACATTGCCTGTATTTTCATGCTTGTTGCCCTCGTGGCTTGTTCAACCTCTCATCGTCGATATGCTTCTATTGACGAACTCAAGCAGGAACTGAACGCCACAGGTTGTCCCATTCTGTTTGAAACGGACAGCACGCTCGTGTATGTACATGCAGACACCATTTGCGCCTATCAACTCAAGTACGACAGGATAGAACGATTTACCAACGACGATGTCGTCTGCTATGACATGGAACTGGACTTGACGAAACTCTATCCCATGGCGACAGAATTGGTCTGTATTGATGCCAATATATTAGCCGATGACAACCTTTGCGACATTCTGCGGGCAAAGGATTTTGTCGTTTCCAACCGTGAAGGTGTGATATTCTCACGGACGCACGCTGACGACATGATGGGCGAAGTGGAAGTGCTGTATCAGTTCTCCGTCGTATTCGCCGATACGCTTGCCACCCAACCCCGATTGCTTCGTTTGGGGTATGGTGAATTGTATGAAGTGCAAGACGATGCGGTGCAGATAAGGCACGTTACTTATCAATCGTACTACCCACCCGCTTTTACCGACATGTTGAGTGACGTCATCACAGACCCCGCCATCCGCAGTAGGTTTGAGGAAGGCGGAGCATTAGTTTCCAATATGACGATTGCAGCCTCCGGCATCGTCACATCCGTCATTCCGAGCAACATCTGCTTCGGGCGGAATTGGGATATTAACATCCCGATTTACGGATATGGCGAAAACAAGGACTTGATACAAGCCATCGAGGCATCTATGTAAATCACCATTCAGTGTAAAACCTATTATTCCGTTAAAAAAATGTGGTTTTGTGCTCAATATTCCGTTGAAAAAATGTAATTTTACGCCTTAAGTGGTTGAGTTTCAATATTATGAAGAAAAAGGGGTTTCTTTCATGTCAATACCATTGAATTGTTCATGTAAATTGCCCATTCAGCACGTCTGTCAATCGCATTTTTAGTTGCGAAATTCGCAACTATCCACCCTATGAGGTGTATGCACTATAAGTCGCTGATAGACAATAGGCTACACCACATTCCACTTTTATGCAATTTGGAGTGCACTTCAGATGAATTTAGAGTGCACTCCA
>JAFLUS010000110.1 GCA_022508685.1 Prevotellaceae bacterium
GGATGCTACGAAAGAAAATATTATCTGAATAATTCTTGCGGATACGTAATGTCAGCGAGGAAGAGTGCGTTGCCGGGTACACTGCTGCCGGCAGCGCACCTGTCTTTTTGTTCGATGATGCGGCAGAAGTCGTCAATGGAGAGTCGGCCGCGGCCGACTTCGAGGAGGGTGCCGACGATGGCGCGTACCATGTTGCGGAGGAAGCGGTCAGCGGTGATGGTGAACTGCCATAGTCCGTCAGGAGTGGGTTGCCACTGGGCGTGCATGATGCGGCAATTGTTGGTTTTGACGTCGGTATGGAGTTTGGAAAAGGAGGTGAAGTCGGTGTACAGGAAGAGGTGTTGCGCTGCTTCGTTCATGCGGTCGAAATCGAGCGGAAGGGGATAGCGGTAGGCGTAGTGGCGATGGAAGGGCGATTTGTCGAGCGCGATATAGTAGTGGTAGGTGCGCGACGTGGCAGAGAACCGTGCGTGCGCATCGTCGGTGACGGGAAGGATGCGGTGGATGGCGATGTCGGATGGCAACAGGCGGTTCAGTCGGTTGGGAAGGGTGTCGACGGAGGCGTCCGTGTCGAAATGGGCAACCATGGTCGAGGCATTCACTCCGGCATCGGTACGACCTGCGCCCACAATCTCTGTAGGGGTGCGGAGAATGGTGGTGAGAGCATTCTGCAACACTTCCTGCACGCTTGGTGCGTTGGGTTGGATTTGCCAACCATGATATGCTCCGCCGTCGTAGGATAGATAGATGAAATAGCGCATATTCGTTACTTTTGGCGAAGGTCGAACTGCATAATGCCGATGAATTGGGCATTCTTGCCTTGGTGGTCGCAGGGAATGTCTTTGCCGTCGGCTGTGCGCACATAGGCTGGGTCGGCAAAATAGAGGTGGGAATGCCCTCCGAAGACGGCATCGATGTTGCGCATGCCTGCGATAAACTCTTGGTCGTTCATCGCCCCATTGAGATTGGGCGTCCAACCGAGGTGAGAGAGGACAAAGACGAGGTCGCAGTGTTCTTCGTTTTTCAACCGTTCGGCAATGGGGTTGGCGCAGTCAATGGGGTTGAGGTAGGTGATGCCTTCGCAGTTTTGGCTCGACACCAATCCTTCCAACTGGGCGCACACACCAATCAGTCCGATTTTCAGTCCGTTCTTATATATAATCGTATAGGGCTTGACGAGGTCGCGCAAGGGGGTGGTGCCAAAATCGTAGTTGCAGCAGATGATGGGGAACGTCGCCATTCGGAAGATGCGTGCCATGTTCTCCACACCGAAGTCGAACTCGTGGTTGCCGATGGTGGCAGCATCATAGCGCATTTTGTTCATCAGTTGCACTTCGACTTCGCCTTTGTAGAGGTTGTAGTAGGCAGAACCTTGCGAGAAATCGCCGCAGTCAACGAGGAGGAGTTCGGGATTGTCCTCACGCAGATTGTCGATGAGGACTTTACGACGCAGATAACCGCCTTTGTTGGCACGTGCCACGTCGGTGGAGTTGGGATTGAAGGGAAGGATGCATGAGTGGGTATCGCTGGTGTGGACAATGGTGAGTTGCTTTTCCCGTGCAGCATTGTCGGTTTCGGCATCCAATTCGTCAGCACGTTTGCCCTCGACGGTGACTCTGCCCTCGATAGCGGCTGTGAGTGGACGGCCTGCAGCATGTTCGCGCCTGATGTATTCCATATATACGTCGCGCACGAAGTCGGGCTTCACTTCCTTCTTGACGGCATCTTTCAAAGCGAGCAGTCCGTCGTTGCCTTCGGCGAGGTAATCGATGGTCGCGATGGTGTATTTGGCTTTCGGATTCACAACCTTTCCACCAATCGTTGCCGAAAGGAGTTTTCCGTCGCTGCTGATGTCTAATTGCGCACCGCTGATGCCTTCGCCATAGGAGTGCGCCATTTGCTCAAACAATTGGAGCAAGGCGTCACCCTTCAGCGTGAGGAGGCAGAAACGGTTTTCAAACGGAGCAATCTCCATGATGTCGCCAACGGTGACATTGCCCGCCGGCATGGCACTGCGAATGCCGCCCATGTTGCACAGCCCCATGTCTGCCATTTTGCCATAGCGTGTCGATTCAGAACGCAGAACGTCGGCTATCCAGTTGGACAGCGGACTCTCGGGACGATTGACAGGCATGGTTGCAGAACTGACACCGAGCAGAGGTGCCATGAGACTGTCTACACCGGCTTTGTAGGGTGCAAGGAAGTCGGTCAAGTCCGTGTCGGGATGTTTGTCGAGCACGGAAGTTACTTCGATGCGGTGGGCACGTACTTTCGTCGGTTCGTAGTTCTGCGCATAGGCTGACGCAAACGCACCAGCCAAGAGTAGGGCAGAAAGAGAGGTCTTCATCATGGGGCGTATGGGCTTATCAGTTGTTGCGTGTCAGTTTCAGCAAAAATCCGCCACCCGATGCCATGTGGATGTTCATCGTGCGGGTGTTCGTGATGTTGTCTGCTGTGATGATTTGATAATCGGAAGCCGTCTTGTTCGCATTGATGCCGTCAGTAAAGAGAACAGACGTGTAGGCTTGGGCAGACGTAAGGAAATCGAGGGGCAACGTGATGTCGCGCTCATCCCAGTTGGTTTGTCCTGCCACATACCAGTCAGTACCCTTGCGGCGTGCCGTGATGATGTATTCGCCTATCTTTCCTTGCAGGATGCGCGTTTCGTCGAAAACGGTTGGGAGCGATGCAAGGAAGTTTGTGTATTCGGGTTCCCGTTCGTAATCCGTAGGGCTGTCAGCCAACATGGTGAGTGGCGAGTCGTGGACGATGTACATGGCCAATTGGTGGCAACGCGTACCCATGGTCATTGGGTGGTTGTAGACTGGTTGGAAGTCCTGTCGTGTGGCATTGCGCATTCCACCCGGTGTGAAATCGGTGTTGCCTGCCTGTTGGCGAATGAAGGGGAAGGTGACGTCGTAGCGTGGCATGTCCTTCTCGTCGTGCTTCGTCCACTTGACTTCCTCCATTCCGAACACGCTTTCGAAGTTGATGACGTGAGGGAAAGTGCGGAACATTCCCTTCGGCGGATAGACGCCGTGGTAGTCGAGCAGCAAATGGTGTTTGGCACATGCTTCAGCAATGCGGTAGGTCATTTGCACTGCCAGTTGGTCGTCGCGGTCAAGGAAATCGACCTTGAAACCTGCGATGCCCATGTCGGCATACTTTCGGCAGGCTTCTTCGAGTTGGTCGTCGAGCACGTTGAATACCGTCCACAGAATGATGCGTACACCTTTCTGCCGACCATATTCCACCAATTGGGGCAGTTGGATGTCGCTGATGGTCGTGAGCATATCTCCGCTCTTTGGTTCATACCATCCTTCGTCGAGAATGATGTAGGGCAGATGGTGCTGTGCAGCGAAATCAATATAATATTTGTAGGTTTCCTGATTGATGCCAGCCTTGAAAGGCACGTGGCTCAATCCCCAGTCGTTCCACCAGTCCCATGCCACCAGTCCGGGCTGAATCCACGACGTGTCGCCGATGCGGTTGTCGGCAGCCAACGCATAGACGAGATTGCTGACAGGCATTTCGACATCGGCATGGCTAATGGCAAGGATGCGCCACGGGAAGGTGCGGTTGCCATGGCAACGGGCAATGAAATCTTCGGTTTCAGTCACATAGCGTTGTACACGCCACGCATAGTGGTCGAATGCTTTGGGATAGCGGCTGAACCACGCCTTGACGGCATCATTACCCTGCGGACGGATGAACATTCCGGGATAGTCCTCGAGGTCGCTCTCCAACAGCGTCAGTTTGGTGCCTTCGCCGTTGGCTGCCTGTACACCCACTTCAAACGTCGCGGGCAAGAAGGCCAGATTGTCGGTAGGCTGTTCGGCAAGCGGTTTGGCATCGTAGGTGGCTTGGAAAGCCATAGCCTGCGGTTTCTTATAGTTGGTGGAATAGGGCAGATAGGCTGTACCGGCATTGGCGAAATGAAATTCAGCGATTTCGTCGTCGATGATGTATTCTTTATTTTTGTAACCAGTGGTAACGAAGCGGTACGCCACGCCATCGTCGAAGATGCGCCATTCGATGGCTATTCCGTTCTGCAGTTGGACGCGCAGCAAGGTGTACGCCACCGTGAACTGCGGATTGCGGTAGAAGGGGGCATCAATGGTTTCGGTGTGGTGGGTCGTCTTCGCCGATACCACTTTGGCGTTTTTCGTTACGTCGCCTTTTCCACGGATGTTCAGACCGATGCAGTTGTTTGCCGATACGACTTTGTCAGCATCGAAGATGGTGAATGTCATCGTTTCAGCCGCTGTCAATTCGACACGGATTGCACCATTGGGTGAAGTGGCTTGCAGTGTGCGGTCGGCAGCATGGGCGATTGCAGCAGTGGCAATCAGCAGGAGGGTCAGTATGGATTTCTTCATTTCTTCAGAATGATTTGGTAGGGATATACATGGGGTTCTTGTTTCTCTTTACGTCCGTAAGGATTGAACGTGTAGGCGTCGTAGGAGGCAATAGGACAACCTACGACGACTAAGTAGGCATGGCGAGTGTCAGCAGTGGTGCTGTACGTCAGTTTTCCTTTGAAATCCTTGTACATTGGCAGATAGGTCGGCTGCATGTGGTCGTCCACCAACACCACTCCGTAGCGGAAGCCGTCGTTGGCAGCATCGCCCAGTCCTTCGAACAGCATGGTCTTCGCCTTGCCGTCGGTCAGGGGCAGTTCGACGACGTTGAAGCCGTAGGTTTCGGGTGTGTTGACCGGTACGATTTTTGTGCCGCGCTTGTCGGACGTGGTTGATACCTGTGCCGTGAGTTGGCAAGCATATTTGGTATGCGATTCTTTCACTCGTGGAAAATCAAACGTCACCAACCGGCTATAGGCATCGTACATCTCGTCAGCCATTTCGTCGAGTGTCAGATTGTACATGCGCATATACGTCTGTGCAGGGTCTTCCTCTTTCGTGGCATTGCGGAAAATGTTGGCAATGACGGTCGTGCCATGGCGCATCGACCAATACTCGAGCACGTAGGGCGAATGGTAGATGTTCTCCACATCGAGGAAGCGCTTGTGCGTCAAACGGCGGAAGGCTTCCCAATGGTAGTTCTCGTCCGTCGTCCATTCGGGATTGACTTGCCACAGCATCCATTGTGACGTCATTTCGTAAAATCCGCCACCCGCACCGCTGCCTTCGCCGTCGCAGGCAATTTGGATTTGGAACGAGTGTCCGATTTCGTGAGCGATGCAGTTGAGCCGTTTGTCCTGCACACGATTTGGGGCAATCCACAGTGCACCGATGGTGTCGTCGTAGTCGCCGCCGTATGCCGTACCTTCGAGCGAATAGTTGAGCATGATCATCATGCGCAGTCGGTCGGCCTTCGAACCGGGCAAGGTGAATTTGTATTGGTCGCGGTAGGTCTGATAGAAATATTCAAGACGTGCCAGCAAGTTGGGCAAATCCACCGTCATGGGGTGTCCGTCGAGGTCGGGAGCCTTGGAGAGGTCGTCGCCAAATCCTTTTTCCCAAAACACGACGACGTTGGAGGTGCAAGCCATGCGGTGGAAACTCCATTGTGCCGTATCGCTTTCAAAGTCGTTGTTGCGCAAGTCGCGCGGAATGTAGATGGCCTTTCCTTCCGGCACTAACGGACAAGTGGCGTGACTGACAATCGTGTCGGCAGGCGTGGTGGCACGTGCGACAACAATCGCTCCGATGAGGGCGATGGTGCAGAATAGTCGTTTCATGGTGATATATGGTTTTATTTTTCGGTTTCAAATCAAGGATGAGTCAAGAAAGCCCTGATGGCGCAAGGCTGCCAACATTCCTGCAGAAAGTTGTTCATTGTCGTTGCGCGTATAGCGGCAGTCGGTAAATACCTGCGCAAGTGTCTCCTTGCCGTTCACTTCGACAAAGTGGCGGTTTTCCTCCAACGATTCTTTCAGCGCATAGATGCGGTCGATGTCGGTCGGGGCATAGTCGTGGTACGTCTCTTCATGCACGATGCCGTCGATGGGCAGACGGTCGGGCTGTTCGGGCATTTCGTCGGGATACCCCACCGTGATGGTGGCAATGGGGAAGGTGAGTCGGGGCAGTTGCAACACGTCGATGATGCCTTGCGGATTGTACACCGTCGTGCCCAGATAGCACGTGCCCAATCCTGCGGCTTCGGCGAGTGTGCAGAAGTTTTGCGTAAAGAGCAACGTGTCGCTGGCTGCGTTGATGAACGACAGGAAATTGTCATATCCCGGGTCGGCTTTGCGCTGTTCGCACCATTGTGTAAAGCGGTTCCAATCGGCGCAGAATGTCAGCACGACCGGTGCACCCGTCACCATTGGTTGGTTGAAATGCAGGGGTGCCAATGCTTGTTTCTGCTTTTCGTCGCGTGTGACGACCACGCTGTACAATTGGATGTTGCCCATTGTGGCTGCCCGTGCAGCCGTCGTCAGCAGGTCGTTCAGCAGGTGTGCCGGCACGTCCTGACGAGTGTATTTGCGGATGGTTCTCCGTTCTTTGATGTCCATGCTATAATGAATGTATGGGTGATAGATGATATGCAAAGATACGGAAAATAATCGGACCGCCTCCACGATTTTATAAATTTTAGGCGAAAAACAACGCTTCAGGCTGCGATGCACCAATCTGCAGAGTGCGATGCACGAGTTTTTAGAGTGCGATGTACAAAGTGTCAGAGTGCGGTCTACGAAGCCGTAGAG
>JAFLUS010000111.1 GCA_022508685.1 Prevotellaceae bacterium
TGAAAACTATAGTCTTTTTCCGACGCCTCCGAACAGGGCGAAAAAACTATAGTCTCTTGCCCATTCTTGCCCGTTCACCTTCACGTTCGCCGTGCAGCAATACCATTGCTGCCTTCCCGCATACATATATATAATGTACGCGCACGCGCGCACGTGAGAAGGCAGCCTCAATTCCTCCACAACATTTTGTAATTGGTGACAAAGGAGAGGGCTTCGGCAATGTTCTTCACGTCCAACTTGGCAAACAAGGCACGTTTGCAGGCTTTCACCGTATCAATCGACTTGCAGAGCGTCGCGGCAATCTCCTGCATCGTGTAACCTTGCGCCGACAAGTGGAGCACATCCCGCTCCATTGCCGACAAGGCGATGTTCGGTTTTTCCATCCATGTCCTCCGCGTCAAGTCGTACTCATAGTGGCTGTCTGCACCCTCTCTGCGCAGAATGATTTTTCCCGGCTTATGGTGCGCCGACACCGCAACGGTGCAGAGCGCAAGCCAAATGCGACCATCCTTGGTCAGGACGAGAGGCGTGAGTTTGTGATTGATAAGGCGTTGTGTCTTGCCGTTCGTCAGATGAAAGTCGTAAGTGATGGTGCAGTCCACCTTTTCTTCGTCAGAAAAGGTATTGAACAAGGCAAAACCCTTGTCGTTAATCTCCTTCAGCATGGCAGACTCGGCAGGTGGCACGTGCCGGATATACATTTCATAGCCGAAATCCTTGATTTCCGCAGCCGACACACCGCACAGATAGGCCAAACTCTCCGACACATACAGGAAACCCTGCTTGAAATAGTCGATAATATACACGCACTGATTGCTGCTCCGTGCCAAGGCTTTTGCTGCCTTCACATAGATTTCTGCCTGTTTGTACTCCTTTTCCGTCAGCCCGTTCACTGCGTTGTCGGAAGTAAAGAAGTCCTGTATCTTGATTTCCATGCACTGCCTGCTTTTTGTGATGCAAAAATAACGAATATCATCGGAAAGCAAGGCTTTCTAACATTTATTAACACACAAAAGTGTATTTTTTCATCATACTCTAAAGAATTACACTTTTGTGCCAAAGCATTTTTTGTCAAATTGCATATCTTCGCGACTAAATCACAGGAAAATCCGCCACATTCTAAAAATAAATGTTAAAATACTAAGATTATAGAGAAAATATTTTGCAATTCTAACCGATTAGAGTATATTTGCAGCCGTAAACCTGCCGACATCTCCGTCGGCGCAAATTCAAAACCTATGAAACAAGAACGACTCTACCTCACGAAAGCCGAAACACAAGTAATGACGGCATTGTGGAAACTCAACAACGCAACAGGCACCAGTGCAGAAATCATGGCACTCCTTCCCGAGCCCAAACCTGCACCCACCACCCTGCTCACCTTCCTCCACATCCTCACCACCAAAGGTTTCGTCCGCACCGAGCGCATGGGCAGAAGCAACCGCTTCAGCGCCATCGTCAGCCACGACGACTATGCCACCGACGCCGTTGCCACCGTCAAGGACAACTTCTTCGGCGGTTCCTTCTCCTCGTTGGTTTCCTTCTTCGCCCAACGCGAAGAGATGAGCGTTGCCGAAATCGACGAACTGATAGACCTCATTAAGCATCGGGGGGGGTAAAACGCAAGAATAAAACCTTGCGTTTCCACCCCGCGTGGTTCCTTCTGCTCCCTTTCACCTCATTTCTCAACCTCCATTCATTCGCACAATGACGTTTCACATAGGCATCTACCCCATCGTCGGCATCGCCCTTGCAGCAGCCCTCTACGCGCTGTTTCGGTGGTGTGTCCGCATGAAGTGGCAGACACGCGCAGCACAATGGTACATCGTCGGCAGCATGGTGCTCGCCGCCGTTGCCACCTTCGTACAGCCCGTCCGCGTGACGCGCAACACGGAGCAACCCGCTGCGCACTCCGCAGCCACGACCGCTGCAGCCTCATCTGCCGCCGCACCCACCGCCGCCGTCGCATCCGTGCCCACCGCTGTCGGCACGCGTGCATCGCAGAACTCGCTGCAAGCCGTCCTCACCACCGACCTCGCGGCACAGCACACCATCCGCTACGACACGCCCGACGTGCGCACCGAAACCTCCGTCTGGATGCTCGGCTGGGTGGCGGGCATGATTGCCGTGCTGCTCTACACGCTCTTCCAAGTGCTGTGGCTGCTGCGGATGCGACTGCGCAACCGGCTGACGGAGCGGACGGACGACATCAGCGTCTACGACACCGATTTCAGCACGCCCTTCTCCTTCGGACGCAGCATCTTCCTGCCCGCGACGCTCAACGGACAAGTGCGCCAATATGCACTCCTCCACGAACATTGCCACGTCCGCCGGCACCATTTCCGCTGGCTCTGCGCAGCCGAACTGCTCGTTGCCCTGCAGTGGTTCAATCCCTTCGTGTGGATATTGTTCAACGAACTGAAACTGCAGCAGGAGATGCAGGTCGATGCCGACATGATGCACAGCGGAGCCGACCGCGAGTCCTACCAAATGGCGCTGCTCCGCGTCTGCTCCAACAGCGGACGATGGGTGCTGATGCAGACCGCCTTCGGCACGTCGCCGCTCAAGAACCGCATCATCTTCATGAACCGCCGTTTCGACCACCGTCGCGCACGCCGCTACATCGTTGCAGCCTCCGTCGCCCTCGCGTGCATCACTGCCGCCACCGCCGTCTTCTCCTGCCGCACCGAGAAGGAACACAATCCGCTCGACGGCTGCTGGGCGTTGGAATGGATTCGCAACACCAACGACCGCTTCGAGCACGTGCCGCCACTCTATGGCAACCTCTTCTACGGCAACGACATGCAGTGCAACTTCACGTGGTTCGCGCGCTTCGACGACGTCAACATGAATTTCAACTTCTCGGGTGAGCAGATGCCCTATCGCGACGGCGTACTCTACAATGTCAAGGGCGACACGCTCCACTACACGCTCATCGACAAGGACACCCACCAGATGCAGTGGCACAAGGATTCGTTGCAGGTGGCCCTCGTCGACGGCCCCGACATCACCGAGCAATTGCGTCGCGTCAAGCCCGACCCGGGTGTGCTCCGCATTCTCCACGCCCTCTTCACCGCCGACAGCGACAAGAGCAACCGCTTCTGCGGCACGTGGAAAGCCGACGAGCAGGAGGAAGAGGGCGTCACCTCCTACTTCATCGTCCAAGACGGCCTCTACTTCCGCTTCAGTTACTTCCACACCGACGGCAATCTTCTGCGACGCGGCGCCGGAGGATGGGCAGGCGAATTCCGTGTCATCAACGACACCACCGTCTTTCTCTCCGACCGCAACGGCACCGTCCGTTGGCGCGACAACGACCACATCAGTCTGCTCATTCCGCGCGACGACTACAAAGCAGGCCTCGTCGACACCTACCATTATCATCGTTCTACATTCCCCACCGAATTCAGGCAAATTCTTTCTGCCGCCTTTCCCGACGAATAATCACTAACTAATTACATAAACTCATGAAAAAGAGCATCTTCATGCTGGCAATCCTTGCCAGCACAGCCCTCACTACGTCTTTGCGGGCACAGGACAACCCCTCTGAAACGAAGCAAAAGACAGAGCGCACCATCGCCCTCTGGGGACACGTCTTCGACCACCTCACCAAGGCGGGCATCAAGGACACCTACATCACGCTGATGACCGCCGACAGCGCCGTCGTCGACACCGGCCGCGTGTTCAGCCAGACCATGTACAACGCCGTCAAGGCCGACTACGCCTACCGCTTCAACGTGCCAGCCAAGCCGCAGAAGTACATCATCCGTGCAGAGCATCCCGACTACGAGCCCTGCTACGTCAACTACGAAGTGAAGCACATCGCACGCAACACCTACTTCGACGCGCCCTATCACTACATGAAACGCCGTCCGCGCAACTACGAAATGGAGGGTGGCGAACTGGGAGGCGTCGCCATCAAGGCCACGAAAGTCAAAGTCGTCTACCGCGGCGACACCATCGTCTACAACGCCGACGCCTTCAACCTGCCCGAAGGCTCCATGCTCGACGCCCTCGTGCGCCAGTTGGACGGCGCCGAACTCAAGGACGACGGACGCATCTTCGTCAACGGAACGCAGATTGACGAACTCACGCTCAACGGCAAGGAATTCTTCAAGGGCAACAACAAAGTCATGCTCGAGAACCTTCCCAGTTACACCGTGCAGAACATCCAAGTCTACCACAAGACCGACGAACTCAGCGAATATCTCGGCTACGACGTCGCACAGAAGAAGTACGTCATGGACGTCGTCCTCAAGCGCGAATATGCACAGGGATGGCTCGCCAACGTCGAAGTGGCAGGCGGAACGCCCTTCGGCGAGAAAGACCCCGACGGCAACACCTTCGACGACCGCTACCTCGCCCGCCTCTTCGCCATGCGCTACACCGACAATTCGCGCCTCTCCTTCTTCGCCAACACCAACAACGTGAACGAAAACCGCAAGCCGGGCAGCAACGGCGAGTGGTCGCCCGGCTACATGCCAAACGAGCACACCACCCAAGACGCCGGCATCGACCTCATGATAGACGAGGCACAGAAGCGGTGGCAAGAGAACGCCAGCATCCGCGTCAACAGAGGCACCTCACTGAATACCACCACAACTGCCGCCGAGCACTTCCTCGCCAACAGCAGCAGCACCTTCAGCCGCAACTACAGCCGCAGCAAAGGCACCGACTGGTCCATCAGCGGCTACAACTCCTTCAGGCTGAAAAAGCCTTTCTACTTGATGCACGATGTCTCAGCCTCCTACAACCACGACGAGAACAACAGCCACCGCATCGGCATGAGCACCCTCACCGACCCCTCCTACTGGGGCAACACACGCGCAGCCCTCGACTCCGTCTTCGCCCTCTCGCTCAGCCCGAGCAAGCAAGCCGAAATCATCAACCGCAACCGCAGCCGCGCACGCAACCAATCCAACAGGTCGTCCATCAGCACACAGGCGATATTCAACTACAAACTCGCCAACGGCGACGACCTCGGACTCAACGCCAGTGCCAGCCGCAACCACAGCCACAACCGCAACACCAACATGGAGCAGATTGACTACCTGCAGACCGACGGCGGCAGCAACGTAGCCCAACACCGCTACACGCGCATCCCCTACAACCAATACCAATTCAGCATTTCGCCCGACTACACCATCTCGCTGCTCAACGGCTGGAAATTCATCACCTTCTATCACTACACGCAGACGGGCACCGACCAGACCAACGACGCCTTCCTGCTCGACCGCCTCGGCGGCATCTACCTGCCCAACATCGGAAACGCCTTTGCCGACGACGAGACCTTCGGACTGCTGCCCTCCACGCGCGACTCCCTGCTGCTCGCCATCGACGCCACCAACACCTACAAGCAGAGCCACCTGCGCCACGAGCACCTTCTGTGCATCCGTCCGCAGTACAACTACAACAAGAACGGCAAGTACGTCTTTGCCAACATCAGCCTCAACGGCTACAACGTGCGCGAACGCCTCCACTACGTCAGTGCCGCTACCGACACCACCCTGCGCCACAACACCTACACGTTCTCGCCGTCAATCTCCGCCATGTATGCCACCGACAACTGGCACAAGCAACTCAATTTCAATTACAGCATCGAGATGAAGACGCCCGACCTCTACGGCCGCGTCAACGTGCTCAACGACGCCAATCCCCTCGCCCTGCGCATCGGTAATCCCGACCTCAAGGGCCCCACCATCCACCGCATGCAGACGAGTTTCTCCCGCACGTGGGACAAGCGCCGTACCTTCTTCAACTTCGGCGGCGGACTCCGCTTCTTCCTCAACCAAGTGTCGCAAGGCTACACCTACGACGCCAAGACGGGTGTCTACACCTACATGCCCGTCAATGTCGACGGCAACTGGCAGACGTACTTCTTCCACACCTTCAACCGCAACATCGACCCGAAGGAACGCCTCAACCTCTACAACTACATGCACGGCGACTACACGCGCAACGTCGACCACGCCACCGCCACAGGCGAAGGAGCCACCTCCAGCGTCCTCTCGCACGTCAACAACTACTACATCGAAGACCGCCTGACGCTCAACTACCGCTTCGAAGACCTCACCGTCGGTGCCCAGTTCTACGGCGAACTGCGCCACGCCAACAACACCGAGCGCACCATCGCCACCATCAACGCCGTCAACTTCTCCTACGGCCTGAACACCACCTACAACTTCAAGCGCGAATCCTTCGCCAAGTGGCTGCGCGGCCTCAGCCTCACGACCGACATCAAGATGTTCTCCCGTCGCGGCTACGGCGACGCATCGCTCAACCGCGACGAACTCGTGTGGAACGCCGGACTCTCGCGCACCTTCCTCAACCCCTTCGGACACGCCGCCGGCGGCAGCATCACCGCACGCCTCGAAGCCTTCGACATTCTCGGACAACTCTCCTCCACCACCATCGTCATCAACGGACAGGGACGCACCGAGACCGTCCAGAACACGCTTCCCCGCTACCTCATGCTGCACCTCACCTACAACTTCTCCAAAATCCCCAAGAACCGCGAGAAGAAGTAATGATTCGCAGTATCAGCAAGGGTACTCGCAACATCAGTAAGATTACCC
>JAFLUS010000112.1 GCA_022508685.1 Prevotellaceae bacterium
TTTGCGTTATATCGTCTGAAAGGTTTTACTTGACAAGAATTTTCTTGCCGTTCTGAATGTAGATGCCTTTCGACAGGGATGAAGCATTGGTGCGGCGGCCGTCGAGCATGTAGACGTTGTTGTCGGTGGCGATTCCGTCGGCATTGAATGAACGGATGCCGGTGGATTCGGTTACCGTCAGTACGCCGGCGACGAAGGTGAGGTCGTAACTTTCGGCTACGGCAGTGACGGTGATGGGATATTCTCCCGGTTCCGACGTTTCGTCAGCCTCAACGGTGAAAATGGGTTCTTCGAGCCACACGGGAACGGTTTCGTCGTTCACCAATCCGCTGAATTCCAATGTAAATTCGGGATTGGCTTGTCCGGCTTCGCGCGTCGCGTTGTTCACCATAGCAGTGGCTGCCACTTTCTGCACGACGAGATAACCATCTTGGAAATCCACGTTTTCGTCGGTAATGGTACCGCGGCTAATCGTGATGACGTGGCGTCCGGCAGGCGATGTCGGTGTCGCTTCGCACGTCATTTCGGGCTTGCCTTCCACGTAGTCGCCAATCATCTGATAGGTGAACTCCGGATTCTCTTCGCCGTAGTAGCGAATGGTGTTGCGCACCTTGACCGTCGTTCCGAATTCGATGACGTTGACAAAGTTCTTCCATTGTGCCATTTGCGCATACTTTGCCTTTGTTCCGCTCGGCACGTAGAGTGCACACGAAGTCGTGCTGACACCCGTAAAGACATCGTTTCCAGTCAGTCGGGGTACGTCTTTGGCATTGACGCGCAATTCCTGCAAGGCAGATGCACTGCGGAATGCTTCACGTCCGATAGTCGTCAGACTGCCGGGCAACACGATTTTTGCCAGACGGCTGCATCCTGCCATTGCGTAGTCGTGCAGCGTCACCGTTCCCGAAGGAATTGTCAGTTCGCCACCCGTATTGGGCAGCACGCAAATCAAGTCGGTAGCGTCGGCAGCATTCCACACGATGCCGTGTTCGTCGATGCTGAAGTCGGCATCAGCAGCCGGAGCACCTATTTCGATGTCGCCCAACAACAGACACAATGCCAGTGCACCATCGCCAATGTGCGTCAGTCCGGCTGGCAGTTTCAATGTACGCAACTGGCGGCAAGCATAGAATGCACGTTCAGGCAGTTCGTTGTCGGCAGTCGTCAATCGGCGACTTCCGTCGATGAAGTACGGCTGACCGCCCGCCACGAAGGTTGCTGCAGACAAGTCGAGGTCATACAGGTTTCCGTCCGTCCGTTCGCCATATTCGTCCGCACCTGCCAGTTTGCGCAGATAGAGCAAGTCGGTGGAGTTGATGTTTCCCGTCAGTGTCAGACTGCCTACATCGTTCATTTCCGCTTCGGTGATGAACGTGCTCAACGTTCCTGCCTGTTCCAGCACAACGGCTTTCTCCGTGAGGTCGCGACGTGCACCCTTGATACCGATAATCATATCCTGACCGATGCTGAACTCGTAGTAACTGGGATTGAGCAACGAGATGTCGTAATAGCCATCGTCGTCACCACTCCATCCCCAGTTGACATAGACCTTACCGGTGGCGTTATAACCATGCAACACGAAGGCGTGGCCGCCATTGTTCCAGTCGGCACCGCCATAGTAAATGGGGCCGTCCTCGCTGATGGCTCTGAACACCATGTCCATCCATTCTTCGTCGGAATAGTATTTCGTGCCATAGTAGTTGTCGCGCTCATAGCATACTGCTTCCGTAAAACCAAAGTAGGTGCGCATTCCGGCAGCAGCCTCGGTGGAATAAGCACCGCTACCGCCTTCGGACGAACCGCCATACTCCATGTCGGAAGCCACACCGCAGTCGCGCATCAGCACTGCCACAGCCATGGCCTGCTCGTTGTTGTACTGACCATAGTTGTACGTGTCGAGCATATTGTCCCAATCGTAGATGTCGTTGTCGAAGTCTGCCGTGACGGGCGTACCCTTATAATAAATGGTACGTTTGCCGATGCCATGTTCCGGCACTTGGAAATAGTTGAGCACCTGTGCCAACGCCGTAGCCACACAACCGGTGTAGCAGCGGCTGTAACCAGCCTGTGGCAACAACATATTGTAGGGGTCCAACTGGTCCCATTTCGTCGTCATCAACGGCCCCACCTGCGTAGGATATTTTCCCGGGTCGGGAGCAATCGGAACCAACGCCCGCTGATGGCGTACAGCATAGGCTACCGCACCATCGACAGCATCGAGCCACCATTGGAAATTGGTGTTCTCGCCGTTGGAATAACGCTCCATCGACACGCCAAGCACTTCGGGCACGAGGTCGTCGGCAGACACAACGGCAAAACCTCCGCTTTCCAGACCGATGATTTCATAACCGGTAGCCGTCTTCAGCGTGCGCAAGTCCGCTGCCTGTTTTGCAGCCATGCGCTTCATGAGGCGCTGCTCATTGATGGCCTTCAACGCCGATTCCTTCATCTGCGCCTTCGTTCGCGGAGCAGCCGCAGCCGTCATGGCGAACAGGCAGATGCCGAACGTGGTCAAAATACGATTTGTGTTCATTTTTCTATACATTTTATTTTACCAAAACGGAGCGGGACAGACCATGCTGTCCCGCTCGCCATTCAATGTATGAAGAATTACTTCAAGAGAACCTTGTTGCCACCTACGATGTAAACACCCTTCAGACCATCAAACGAAGTCGTTTGCTTGCGAACGAGTTTACCATCGAGCGTGTAAACGTCAACCGGTTGAGTAACGACCGTAATCTTGTTCAGACCGGTAGCAACCGATACCGTTGCCTCTACAGGCTTCGATTCTTGACCATTCGTGTACACTACAGATACAGCCACAGTGTGTGAACCATCAGCAACATCTTCCAATGTAGCAGTTACTTCATCTGCGGTAGCAGTAGCAACGAGTTCGCCGTCAAGATAGATGTTGAAGTGGTCGATTTCAACCGAACCCGTACCTGCGAGGAAAGTGATATCGTCAACAACGAGTTCAAATTCATCGGTTACGTTGAAGTGGCGAATTGCAATCCAACCTGCTGCACCTGCGTAAGAACTCAAGTCTGCAGTGTATTCCTTATATTCACCAGTTGCAACAAATTCTGCGCTGACAGGTTCGAATGTAGATACATCCGTAGCACTTTCCGTAGAAACATATACTTGGAAATGTTCCTTGCAGTAATCTGCATCTTGACCAACTGCCCAGAACTTGAATGTTCCGTCAAGCACTGCATCAGGAGATACAAGCCAGTTGTCAGGTGTCAATGCACGTTGAGTATCATTGTCATAACTTGCGGAGTGTACCGTACCCTCACCTGTATGAGCGGTGATATCCGTTCCTGTTTCGTGAGTGTTGTAGTGGTATTCCCAGTTGAAGCCGTCGCCGTCAGCATCGATAAATGTCCAGCCACCTGTACCTTCTTCAAAACTTTCAGTTACTTCTTCTGCCTGAACAGCATCAAGGTCTGGAGCCGTCCAACTTACCAAGATGCTGGATACATCTTCAACAGCAGCAGCAACTACGTCTGTTACAGGAGCAGCAGTAGATTCCTTCACGCTGATGATGGTTTCAGCAGCATCGTTATCCGGGTTCAAGTCGTTCGTGTACGTTACGGTAGCCGTAATCGTTACGTCAGCAGCATCGTCGAAGATAGTTGTAGCCAATTCAGCCGTGAATTCAGCCGTTGTGAACGGAGCGAGTGCTTCGCTGGCCGTTTCAGTCAGCAACGTTTCGTCACCAGCCTTGATGGTTACGGTGTAACCGCTTGCTGCGTTTTCACCTTCGTTCTTCACTGTTGCCGTGATAGTAGCAGCCTTACCAGCCTGTACACTCTTCGGAGCGTCTACAGCAACCGAAAGGTCGTATTGATAGAGGTCGAGAATCTTGATGTTGTCGAGCAATACGTTTGTTTGATCGGCAGTAATGTTAGCCATGAAACCAATGCGTACCCAACGTTCGTTCTTCAGACTTGCAGGAATAACCACCTTGTAAGTTTGGTATGCATCACCCAACGTAACTGTTTCCAGTTCGGTTGTTTCACCAGCAGGAGTGATAGCATAGACTGTCAACTTGTCCGTATCGCTTGTACCCTTCTTGGCATCGAACAATACCGTAGGATTAGCCGCAGATTTCACATCCAATTTGAATGTTTCGAAAGTCGCTGCGCCTGCTTCGTAGCCTGTAAGTGCCAAAGCAACGTCACCGTCAGAACCATCTTGAGATACACCCAAAGCAGCATTTTCGTTGTAATCCCAGAAATAGTGCAGAGCCGAGCCTGTGAAGTGTTCTTCAATCGGCAATTCATACGGAGCACCGATGAGTGCGTATGCAAACCACGACGTCGGGTCGCTTTCGTTGGCACCAACCACAGCCTTCACACCGAAGTAACCATAGTAAGGTTCGCCTTCGTCAACAGGGAAGTTGACCGTAGCAGTTGTCTGACCAGTTACAGAACCGATAGTTTCACCTTCCATTGGGAATAGCATGCCCCAGAATTCTTGCACTTCAATGGTCGTGATGTCATACTTCACGGTTGCAGGGTTGATGTAACCACCATTCAGACCTTCAACTGCATCCCAAGAGAGGCTGATGCTGTTGCCTGTAGGCATACCTGTAACCTGAACATTCTCAACGTCAGCAGGTGCATCTTGACCTACCCATACGCTTACTTTTTCAGATTTTGCACCTGTACCCTTCGTGTTAGATGCTTGTGCATAGTATACATAAGATGCACCATCTTCAACTTCAGTATCTTTCCAAGTCAACGTAGCACCAGGTTGTTGGCCGGCAAAAGACTTCACGACTTCATCGTCACGATAAATGTTGACATCTACCGTACCGCTCAGGTTGCTTCCATTGATAGCAGTCGTAGGAGCAGTTACCGAAACGTTTACTTCCAATGCACCTTCAGCACCGGCTGTAGCAGTCAGGACAGGAGCAGCAGGAGCAGTAGGTTCTGCACCAAGTTCAATCGTCAACGATTTCACGGACAAGTTCCACATATTTGCATCAGAAATAGCGTGGATTGCCACATACCATACACCGGCATCACCGTCAGTAGTGAAATCACCATCAAAATCAAGACCCTCTTTGCTTGCTACAGTTGTCGGAGCAATTGCAGTAATGTTCAAACCTGCAACAGTAGCAGCCTTACCCACTTTCACTTCAAATTTTTCAGGATAAGTTGCACTATAAGATGCAGCATTAACCGTTACACTATAGTTCTTGTTGGCTTCGAGTTCAATCGGAAGAATCAAATAATCATTAGCCTCATTGCTCGTGCTATAGCCATAGTAAGTACCATAAGAAGAACTCCAACTCCAAGTTTTACCATCATTGTTAGCATCAATAACGGTGTATTTCTTGAACTCGTTCTGCAGCGTCAGATTAGAAGTGTAAGGCGCTTTAACTACTTCAACTTCGGGTTTGTCTGCACTAAGAGTCAATTCGGAAATATAGTTCAAATAGTACATACGATCCGTAGCAGCATTCAGAACCAATGCTTGTTCCGGATCCATTGTCAGCGTCTTAGCATCTGCATCATAAGTGAATGTAAGAACATCAAGTGGAACATAGGTACCATTCAACTCATTCACATTAGCAAAATAAGAATAGAGATCTACAGCATAGGTACTGTTATATCCAAGATATTGCAATGTCGGGAACGTAACCTTATTGCCTTCCAACGTACCCATAATCCATGGAGTAGGCCATTCTGCAAAAAGACCGCTAAGGTAAACTTCATTACCTACAAAAGATACCTTTGCAGTAGCCGGAAGAGTTCCTTTATTATCAGAACCTACTGCGTACCAATTTTCAACTGTAGCACCTGCAGGCAGTTCAATCAATGTTGTTGAAGGAGGTTCATAACCTGCATCCAATGTCCATACAGTTTCATAGTCCGCATTACCACTGAACGTATCATCATCGTCCCAATAAACACCGACGAAATGGTCTTCGTTAGAACCTACGAGAGAAATCACATCACCATCAATAGTGAATACAATATCGCCAGGTAATTTATCGCCAAAACCATCTTCCTCATCATAATCACCCCAGTTCACACTCAAGGTAGCACCATACGTCGTATTCCAAGCCACTGGCTGACCTGCAGGAATTGTAATGGTATTGCCTGATTTTGTACCCTTTACCCAACTACCTGCCGAATAGTGAGAGATAATGTCCTTGATGTATACAGTACCGTCTGCAGTTTCTACGATTTCCACCGTACCACTTTGTGCTGCAAGATATACACTCTGACCACTTGCATAATAAGCATATCCTTCGCGAGTGTAGTACTTGTGCTCACCTGCATCCGGAGCGGTAATAATACCATGGCTGTCTGTAGTGGCAGCATGACGGCTCGTCAAATCTGCTTTATTGAAAGCAGCATCTTTCAACGACAATGCCGCACGGGATGCTTTCAGCATTCCGCGTACACGATCTTGCTGACCCAATGCAGCAACAGTCTGCTTCGGAGCGAAGTGGTTAGACGACTGTGCAGACCAGTCATACACTACGTTTACACCTGCTGCTTCTGCTGCTTTTGCAGCCTCTTTTGCAGCCA